>JAGQRU010000057.1 GCA_020425105.1 Paracoccaceae bacterium | reverse complement strand
CAATGCACGATCGGTTGTCGGAACATTATGATCCGGTGTGGCAATCACTGCGTCTGCCCGCCAGGGCTTGCGCTTTGCCATCCGCAGCCCTTCGAAGGCCTGGGGGGATGTCACGTCATGCACCAGATGGCGGTCGATATACAGCAGGCTCGTGCCGTCTTCGGCTTCATGTGCCAGATGGGCGTCCCAGATTTTGTCGTAAAGCGTCTTCGAAGTGGTCATGGCGGGTCTCTCCCGGAGGTGTCTTGCGGTCTTTGAACAGGGCGGTGCGCGGCGTGTTCAGGCGCGCAGTCGCGCCGTGGCCGTTCGGGCCCGGCCGAAGAATCGCCACGGCAGGCGCGTATGATCATCCATGTCGAAGGTCCCGGTCATGGTGCGGCCTTAGCGGCTCTGGCGGCTGCGATCAAGCATTGGGCCCCCGGCAATCCGGTTGCGGACGGAATTTTGATCGCCAGGGCCTGCGGCGCCGGGTGACAGAACCGGGCCGCAACCGCCGATTACCGGATCTGGGGGGCAGGCCGGGCGCATGGCCGCTAGTGCTAGGGGTCGGGGCGGGCCTCGAGGCCCCGGCCGACGATCAACGGCTGCCCGAAAAAGCGGCGGTTTCCAGCGCGCTGCCGCGGCCCGGCCACCGATTCTGGGCGCTTTGCCGCCGTGTGGGGTGCGGCACGCAGCGTCGCGATGCGCGAGATTGAGATTTGCCCTCTCAGATGCTATCTTGAAAAGGTCCGGCGCCGGTAGTCGGCGCCTTGTGTAGGAGGACAGAGTTCTGTCTCGATCAGCCCATGCAGTTTCTTTGGAGGCTGCGCAAACGGCACCCGTCGGCGGTGCATCCCTTCCCGGACAGAGCGAAGAGACGCTCGCCAGGATCCTTACATCCCTTACCGAAGACAAGGCTGAAGACGTGGTCGTGATCGACCTGCGTGGACGGTCGGAACTGGCCGATCACATGGTGATCGCGTCGGGCCGGTCTTCGCGTCAGGTGGCCGCTCTGGCCGAAAACCTGACGGATCGGCTGAAGCACGAATTGGGGCTCGGCTGCAAGGTCGAAGGCAAGGATCAGGGGGATTGGGTGCTCATCGACGCGGGGGACGCCATCGTGCATATCTTCCGCCCGGAAGTGCGCGACTTCTATCAGCTTGAAAAGATGTGGGTTACCCCGGGTACCCAGAACCGCTGAGGAAGAACGGCCCCTGATATGAAGGTGACGATCTGCGCTGTGGGCCGGCTTCGTGCCGGGCCCGAGAAGGCGCTTGTTGACGACTACCTGGACCGGTTTTCGCGCAGCGGCCGGCAACTGGGTCTCGGCCCGGCTCAGGTGCTTGAGGTCGAAGACCGCAAAGGCGGGGGCGCGGCGGCCGAAGCGGCGCTGCTGGACAGGGTCTGCCCGAACGGGGCGGTGCGTCTGGCGCTGGACGAACGCGGCAAGACGCTCAGTTCTCCGGAATTTTCCGATCTTCTGGCAGAGTGGCGCGATGCGGGCCGGTCGGATCTGGCGATCTTCATCGGCGGCGCCGACGGGTTCGACCCGGCCTTCCGCCATGGCTGCGACCGCTGGATGTCCTTCGGACCGATGGTCTGGCCCCATATGCTGGCCCGGGTGATGATCGCCGAACAGCTGTATCGCAGCGCCTCCATCCTCGCCGGGGCGCCTTATCACCGGGCCTGACGGCGCCGGCGGGCCGCATGTTCGCCCGGGCGCGCGGGCGCACCGAAGGTGCGGGGCCCAACGGGACGCCGGGTCCGTCAGGACCCAAGGACGGGCGGGAGCCCCCTTGCCTCTGTTTCTCCCCCGGACCATCCTGCGCCCATGACCGCGACCCCGCACCTGTTTTCCTTCGGCCACGGCTATTCGGCCCGCGCCCTGACCCCGCTTTTGCTGGCCCGTGGCTGGACCGTGACGGGCACCACCCGGTCGCCGGACAAGGCCGCAGAGCTTGCGGCATCGGGGGTGATTCCGCTGGTGCTGCCGCACGACGATCCGGCTCCGGCGCTGGCCCGTGCGACGCATCTGCTGATCTCTGCCGGTCCCACCGCCGATGGCGATCCGGCGCTCACCCTGCTGCGCCCGCATCTGGATGCCGTGGCCCCTGCGCTGGCCTGGGCGGGGTATCTGTCGACCACCGGGGTCTATGGCGATCATGCTGGCGGCTGGGTCGATGAAGACACGCGCCTGACACCGGCGACCCGGCGCGGCGCCCTGCGGGTCGGTGCCGAAGCGGCCTGGCGCGCCTTTGCCGCGGAAACCGGGCTTAAGCTGCACATCTTCCGCCTGGCGGGGATCTATGGCCCCGGGCGCGGCCCCTTCGCCAAGGTCCGCGCGGGAACCGCCCGCCGGATCCTGAAACCGGGTCAGGTGTTTTCCCGGATCCATGTCGATGACATTGCTCAGGTCCTGGCCGCTTCCATCGACCGCCCTCGGCCCGGCGCCGTCTATAACGTCTGTGACGACGACCCGGCCCCGCCGCAGGAGGTGCTGTCGCACGCGGCGCGCCTGCTGGGTCTGCCCGATCCCCCGGCCGAGGATTGGGACACCGCCGACATGACCCCCATGGCCCGCAGCTTTTACGCCGAAAGCAAACGGGTGCGGAATGCCCTGATCAAGCAGGAACTGGGCGTCCGCCTGCGCTATCCCGATTATCGCAGCGGCCTCGCCGCCCTGCTGGCCAGCGAAACCGCCGCGCCCTAGCGCGCCGCGCGCCGGGCGAGCAGCATCTGGGCACCCCGGAACGCGGCGGCAAAGACCAGCCCGCTGACGAAGGTGATCCCATAGAAGATCGCCCGCTGGCCCGGCACCATGTCGTTCAGGAACGGATAGGGCAGGCCATTGGTCACATCGCCGGCCGGTTCCGCGTTCAGCGGCGACACCACCAGCTCCGTCCAGGTCAGATACACGACGACCAGGACCGCAAGCCAGACCGCGACGGGCGCATAGCGCCGGAACGCCCGCTTGATCCACAGCATGTCGATCCATTGCAGTAGCGGCCCCAGCAGATGCAGATAGTATTCCCGGTGCAGCACCGGTGTATTGTCGCCATTCACCAGCGCCGGATCGGTGAAATAAAGCCGCCAATAGGACACCACCACCATCATGTTGATGACCCCCACCAGCCCGGCCAGCACCTCGCCCCGCGCATCGCCCGGTGTGCCCCAGCCGGGGCGGAGCATCAGACCGGCCGAGATCATGCTGCCGGTCAGCGCCCAGATGGTCAGATACCTGAACTGCCAGCCGAACTTGTCCATGTTGCCGAACTCGCGGACCCAGAACTGTTCGGCGAAATAGAACGCCGCCAGCAGGAACACGATCCAGCGGAACATCAGAACACGGGTGGTCATCGGCAGCTCCGAAACAGGGATACCCGGTTACATAGCATCCCGCCGCGCAGTGACCAGTAGCCAAGGCCGGATGGCGCGTCGTGGGATCAGCGCCGCTGGGTCGCGGCGATCCGCTCCACCCCCAGCACGGTCAGGACCTTGGCTTCGATATCTTCGGCATTCATCGCGGCGCTGGCATACATGTCTTCGGGGCTGGACTGGTCAAGAAACGTATCGGGCAGCACCATGGAGCGGAATTTCAGCCCCCGGTCGAACACGCCCTCATCGGCCAGAAGCTGCGCCACATGGCTGCCGAAGCCGCCGATGGCGCCTTCTTCGATGGTGATCAGCGCCTCGTGTTCCGCCGCCAGCCGCAGGATCAGATCGCGGTCGAGCGGCTTGGCGAACCGCGCATCCGCGACAGTGGGCGTCAACCCCTTGCCCGCCAGGCTTTCCCGCGCCGCCAGAACTTCCGAAAGCCGTGCGCCGAAGGACAGGATGGCCACGCGCGCGCCTTCGGCGACAATGCGGCCCTTGCCGATTTCCAGCGGCTGGCCGCGTTCGGGCATGTCCACCCCCACGCCTTCGCCGCGCGGAAAGCGGAAGGCCGATGGCCGGTCGTCGATGGCGGCAGCGGTGGCGACCATGTGCATCAGTTCCGCTTCATCGGCGGCGGCCATGACCACGAAATCCGGCAGATTTGCCAGAAATGCGATGTCGAAACTGCCCGCATGGGTCGGCCCGTCCGCGCCGACCAGACCGGCGCGGTCGATGGCAAACCGCACCGGCAGCCGCTGGATCGCCACATCATGCACCACCTGATCATAGCCGCGCTGCAGGAAGGTGGAATAAAGTGCGCAGAAGGGCTTTATCCCGCCCGCTGCCAAGCCTGCGGCGAAGGTCACCGCATGCTGTTCGGCGATGCCCACATCGAAGCAGCGGCTGGGATAGCGTTCCGCGAACAGGTTCAGCCCGGTCCCGTCCGGCATCGCCGCGGTGATCGCCGCGATACGGTCATCGGCGGCGGCTTCCTTCAGCAGCGCATCGGCGAAGACCTTGGTATAGCTCGGAGCATTGGAGGGCGCCTTCTTCTGCGCACCGGTCAGCACGTCGAATTTCGCCGTGGCGTGACCCTTGTCGCTGCGGCCCTCCGCCGGGGCATAGCCCTTGCCCTTGCGCGTGATGGCATGGATCAGGATCGGTCCGCGCGCCCGTGCCTTAACCGTGCGCAGCACCGGCAGAAGCTGGTCCATGTCGTGGCCGTCGATGGGGCCGACATAGGAAAAGCCCAGCTCTTCGAACAACGTCCCGCCCACGGCCATGTGTTTCAACATGTCCTTGGCGCGCTTGGCGCCTTCCTTGAAGGGTTCGGGCAGCAGGCTGACCGCGCCCTTGGCCGCCGATTTGAACTCCTGAAACGGGGCCCCGGCATAAAGCCGCGACAGATAGGACGACAGCGCGCCCACCGGCGGCGCGATGGACATGTCGTTGTCGTTCAGAATGACGATCAGGCGCTTTTTCAGGTGGCCCGCGTTGTTCAGCGCCTCGAACGCCATGCCCGCCGACATGGACCCGTCGCCGATCACGGCTATGGCGTCGCCGATCCCGTGATCCGGCGCCCCGCCCAGATCGCGGGCAACCGCAAACCCCAACGCGGCAGAAATCGAGGTCGAAGAATGCGCCGCCCCGAACGGATCATAGGGGCTTTCCTTGCGCTTGGTGAACCCGCTCAGCCCGTCTTTCTGGCGCAGGGTGCGGATCCGGTCGCGGCGCCCGGTCAGGATCTTGTGGGGATAGCATTGATGGCCCACATCCCAGATGATCTTGTCATGCGGCGCGTCGAACACCGCATGCAGGGCCACGGTCAGTTCCACCACACCCAGGCCCGCGCCCAGATGACCGCCGGTGACCGACACGGCGCTGATGGTTTCGGCCCGCAATTCATCGGCCAAGCGCGACAATTCGCTGTCCGAAAAGCCGCGCATATCGGCGGGCGTCGTGACCCGGTCCAGAAGCGGTGTCAGCGGGCGGTCGGTCATGCAGCGGTCCCCGGGCGGATTAATGGTTGCGGGAGATAACAAAACGGGCAGCTTGCCGCAAGGTGTCCGCCTTTTCGCCATAAGGGGCCAGCGCCGCGCAGGCCTCGTCGGCCAGCGCCGCCGCGCGGTCCTTGGCGGCGGTCAGCCCCAGCAGGCTGACGAAGGTCGCCTTGCCCGCATCGCTGTCTTTTCGCAGACGTTTGCCCGCCATTTCCGCATCCCCCTCGACATCCAGAATGTCGTCGGCGATCTGAAAGGCAAGGCCAAGCGCTGTGGCATAGCGGCCCAGAGCCGCGGGGTCCGCGCCCGCCAGCCGCGCTCCGGCCTCGGCGGACCAGCGGATCAGCGCGCCGGTCTTGTTGGCCTGCAGCGTGGTGATCGCTGCCAGATCCAGCGGCGCCGGCGCGGTTTCGGCGGCGATGTCCTGCGCCTGCCCCAGCACCATTCCTTCGATCCCCGATGCCTTGGCCAGCGACGCGACCAGCGCCAGACGGATCGCCGGGTCGTCGGACAGCCCGTCGCGGGTCAGAAAGTCGAAGGCCAGGGTTTGCAGCGCGTCGCCGGTCAGAACCGCGGTCGCGTCGTCCCATTTGCGGTGTACCGTCGGCAGCCCCCGGCGCAGGTCGTCGTCATCCATGCAAGGCAGATCGTCATGCACCAGCGAATAGGCATGCAGACATTCGACCGCCGCCGCCGCCAGCACCGCCCGGTCCGCGGCGATCCCGTAAAGTCCGGCGGTTTCCAGCACCAGAAATCCGCGCAGCCGCTTGCCGCCCCGGGTGGCATAGGCCATCGCCTCCGCCACCGGTCCGCCATCGCGGAGCCGGGCGAATTCCGCATCCAGGCATCCCTGAATCCGGGCCGCCGCCGCGTCCAGCGCCGTGCGCAAGATCAAAGCCCGGAAACCGGCGTTGTCCCTGTCGCGTCGCCGTTTTCGTCCTGTGTGATCGCGGCGATCTTTTCTTCGGCGGCGGCCAGACGCTTTTCGCAATGGGCCTTCAGCGCGGCGCCGCGCTCATAAAGCTTGATCGACTGGTCCAGCGTGGCGTCGCCTTTTTCAAGGGTGCCGACCACCGATTCCAGTTCGCCCATGGCTTCTTCGAAGCTCAGCTCGTTCACCGGTTTGTCACTCATCCGCATTGCCCTTCATCGAACGCGCCATCAGCACCCGCAGGAACGCGGCGGCGCTGTCGGCCAGTGCGGTCAGGTCATAGCCCCCTTCCAGCACCGAGACCAGCCGCCCGTCGCAATAGGTCTGCGCCAGATCGCACAGCTGCCCGGCGATCCACGCGAAATCGTCGGTGGCCAGGTTCATTTCGGCCAGCGGATCGGCCATGTGGGCATCGAATCCCGCCGAAACCAGGATCAATTCGGGCCGCGCCGCGTGCAGGGCCGGGATCACATGCGAGGTGAAAATGGCCCGATATTCGGCGCCGTCGGTGCCCGGCGGCAGGGGCAGGTTGACGATCTGCCCATGGGCTCCGCGTTCATGCATGCGGCCCGATCCGGGATAAAGCGGGCTCTGGTGGGTCGAAATGAAGACCGCGCGCCGGTCGTCCCACAGAAGATCCTGCGTCCCGTTGCCGTGATGGACGTCGAAATCCACGATTGCCACCCGCGACAGGCCGCGCACGTCCAGCGCATGCTTGGCGGCGATGGCGACATTCCCGAACAGGCAAAACCCCATGGCGGTTTCATGTTCGGCGTGGTGGCCCGGCGGACGCAGGGCGCAAAAGGCGTTCTGGGCATCGCCGTCCAGCACCAGATCGACCGCGGCCACCGCTGCCCCCGCCGCGCGCCGGGCAGCGGGCAGGGATCCGGCCATGATATGCGTGTCCGCGTCCAACGCGGCCCAGCCGGAAGCGGGTGCAGTGGCCGCCACCCGGTCCAGATAGCGTTGCGGGTGGCAGCGCAGGATCGCGGCATCGTCGGCCTCGGGCGCTTCAAGCCGCAGGAGCGAGTCGAATTCAGGAGCGGCCAGCGCGGTTTCGATCGCCACGATGCGATCCACACATTCGGGATGGCCTTCGGGCATCCTGTGCCCGCGCGACGCGGGGTGGGAGTAAAGCGCAGTTGTCATCCGCGCACCCTAGGCAGGCCTGCGGAACGACGCAACGGCCCGGCGCATACGCCGCAGGGACTTGGCGCGCGCGATGACCAGCGCTAGGGTCCGCCGCGTGGCACGATCCCGGCAAACCTCTTCCGCTCTTCCGCTGCGGCGGCTCCGTCCCCTGCGCTGGGTTTGGCGCGGGCTGCTGGGGCTGTGTTTGCTGGTCGCACTTCTGGTCGGGGCCTATGCAATCATTCCCCTGCCCGGCACGCCCTATATGCTGGCCGAACGGGTCCGCCTGGGTCAGGTGCGCTATGAATGGGCCGACATGGACGCGATTGCGCCGGTCATGGCGCGGTCGGCGGTTGCGGCAGAAGACGCCAATTTCTGCCGTCATTGGGGGTTCGATATCGACGCTCTGCGCGATGCCATCGACGGGGGTGCGCGCCGTGGCGGGTCGACCATCACCCAGCAGGTGGTGAAGAATGCCTTTCTGTGGCAGGGGCGCAGCTGGCCCCGCAAGGCTATGGAAGCGGTTCTGACCCCGGCGGTGGAAATGGTCTGGTCGAAACGGCGGATTCTCGAAGTATATCTGAACATCGCCGAATTCGACGAAGGCGTGTTCGGCGTGGGTGCTGCGGCGCCGTGGTATTTTGGCGTTTCCGCAAAGAATCTGAGCGCGACGCAGGCGGCGCGGCTGGCGGCGATCCTGCCGGATCCCAAGGACAGATCGGCGGCCAAACCGTCGGGCTTCGTGCGCAAACGTGCCGCATCCATCGCCGATGGCGCCGCGACCATCCGGCGCGACGGCCGCGCGGCCTGTTTCGGCGGTTGAAACCCGCGCAGCTTCGCGGCAAGACAAAACAAAAGCAGGAAATCAGCCAGATGACGGTACTTTACCACGCGCCCCTGTCGCCATTTTGCCGCAAGGTACGCCTGACATTGGCGGAGAAGGGCATTGATACCGACCTTCAGGACGAAGCCTACTGGGACAAATCCGCCGACTTTCTGCGCCGCAATGCGGCAGGCAAGGTGCCGGTTCTGAAAATCGACGGTCTTGTCCTATCCGAAAGCTCGGCGATTTGCGAATATCTGGAAGAGGTCTATCCCAACCCCGCGCTCTTGCCCGCGGATCCGCGCGACCGGGTCGAGGTTCGCCGCCTGGTCGCCTTCTTCGATGACAGCTTTTACAATCAGGTGACGATCAAGATTCTGGGCGAGCGGGTGTACAAGAAGATCGCCGGGGCCGGCTATCCCGACAGCCGCACGGTGAAAGAGGGCATGGCCCGGATCAAGGATCACCTGGATTACATGGCGCAGCTGCTGGACCACCGGCGCTGGCTTGCGGGCGATGTGATGACGCTCGCCGATTTCGCCGCGGCCGCGCAGCTGTCGTCGCTGGATTATACGTCGGATGTGGACTGGAACCGCAGCGCGACGGTCAAGGACTGGTATGCCAAGATCAAATCGCGCCCGGCTTTCCGCCCGCTGCTGCGCGATCTGGTGACCGGGTTTCCGCCGGCGCTGCATTATACCGATCTGGATTTCTGACGCCCTGCGCCTGTCCGGCGCATGCTGAGGGTTCAGCGCTGCAGGATGCGGACGGGGCAAGGAAACAGGGTCCAACGCGCTGGCCGTGGCATTGCCGGTGCCGGACAGGTTCTGTGGCCGAGAAATGAAGGGCTTGGCATGTCGAAACTCCGTTGTCCCGGTGGTGGCCGGGCCCGGCATCCGGGCGACGCCGCTCACAGGCCGGTGGCGGGCGCATGACGCGGGTGGGGTCCGATCCGAGCGATGCCGGGGTGCTGAAACAGGCACTGGAGGCGGAAAGCCGTGCCGCCGGGTTCGCGCGCATGGGGGTGTGCAAGCCCGATGCGGTCCCCGAGATCGCGGCCCGGCTTCAGGCGTTTCTGGATCACGGACGACACGGTCAGATGGGCTGGATGGCCGAGCGCACGGGATGGCGCGGCGATCCTGCGGCGCTCTGGCCCGATGCGCGCAGCGTGGTCATGCTGGCCGAACCCTATACGCCCGGCCACGATCCGCTGGCGGTTCTGGACTGGCGCGACCGGGGTGCGATCAGCGTTTATGCGCAGAACCGCGACTATCACGATCTGGTCAAGAAGCGGCTGAAGCGGGTGGGCCGATGGCTGCTGGCCCGGCCCGAAGCGGCGGGACACCAGATCAAGGTTTTCGTCGATACCGCACCGGTGATGGAAAAGCCGCTGGCCGCTGCGGCGGGGCTGGGCTGGCAAGGCAAGCACACGAATTTGCTGGGCCGCGATCTGGGCAACTGGATCTTTCTGGGCGCCATCTTCACCACGCTGGATCTGCCCGCCGATCCGCCGGGGCAGCCGCGCTGCGGAAGCTGCACCGCCTGTCTGGACATCTGCCCGACCAAGGCGTTTCCGGCCCCCTATCAGCTGGATGCCCGGCGCTGCGTGTCCTACCTGACCATCGAACATGACGGGCCTGTGGACCCGGATCTGCGCTCCGGGCTGGGCAACCGGATCTATGGATGCGACGACTGTCTGGCGGTGTGCCCCTGGAACAAGTTCGCCGTGGCGGCGTCGGAAACCCGCTATGCCGCCCGGCCCGATCTTCTGTCCCCGCCGCTGGCCGGACTGTCGGGGCTGGACGATGCGGAGTTCCGCGCCCGGTTTTCAGGATCTCCGATCAAGCGCATCGGCCGTGACCGGTTCGTTCGCAACGTGCTGTATGCAATCGGAAACTCCGCCGAACCGGCGCTGGCCCCGGCCGCCCGGGCGCGGCTGGAGGATCCCTGCCCGACGGTGCGTGACGCCGCACGCTGGGCGCTCGACCGGCTTGCCGCAACGGATGCCGCGTCCAAAGAGTAGGGTCCCTATCCTTCCGTATGGGGTCCTTAAGCTCTTGCGGCGTCCCGCTCGGACGGCGGTCGCGCTATCACATCAAGATAGAAGAATGGAGTTCATCATGGGCAGGACCGCCGCTCTGGTCATCACCGCTGGTCTGCTTCTGGTCGGCACGGCACGCGCCATCCCGGCGCAGACCGGGGACGCGGGCGCAGCCGTCCGTGGATCCGATGCAGCGCCGCGCGCGATCCTTGCCAGCGCCCCGTCAGGCACCGTGCCGCTGCCCGCGCCGTCCCGCGCGGTGCGGATACTCAGCGCGGCAGGCGGGCTGGCATCGTTGCGCGACCTGCGCCGCCGCCCGGGCTGAACCCGTTCTTCGCGAACCCGGGCGTCCAGCCGCCCGGTAGGCCGCCGGCGCAGGCACACCCGCGCTGGCGGCCGCTCGGCCTTGCGCAAAAGGGGATCGCGCTGGCAAGCGAATGGGTCTAGGCCGGTGGCATGACCATTTCATCCCCCCGCGAGCATCGCCCGCTGCGCGGCATCCTCTACAAGCTTGCATCGGTGGTGGCCTTCGTTCTGATGGCCAGCCTGGTGAAAGCCGCGGCGGCGATGGGTGTGCCCCCGGGCGAACTGGTGTTCTTCCGGTCGCTCTGCGCGTTGCCGGTCATCTTGCTGTGGTGCCTGTGGCAGGGCGGCGGTCTGCGAAGCCTGCGCGTCGTCAGCCCGCGGGCGCATATCCTGCGCGGGATCATGGGCACGGCGGCCATGGCCTGCATTTTCACCGGTCTGGGCCTTGTGCCGCTGCCCGAAGCCGTGGCGATCGGGTACACGACGCCGCTGCTGGTGGTGGTCTTCGCGGCGCTGTTTCTGGGCGAAAAGGTCGGCTGGGTCCGGGTGTCGGCCGTTCTGGCCGGGTTGCTGGGCGTGGGCATCATCCTGTCGCCGCGCCTGGGTGCCGATGGTGGGCTATCGGGGCCGGGGGCCTTCGGCGCGGGGATACTGGTGCTGGGCGCCGCACTGGCCGCGCTGACCCAAGTCTATATTCGCCACATGGTGCGCACCGAAACCACCGCGGCGACGGTGTTCTGGTTCGCCGTTTCGGCCTCCGTGATGGCGCTGGCCAGCGCGCCCATGGGCTGGGTGCTGCCCGGCCCCTCTGCGGCGGCAGTGCTGATCCTCGCCGGGCTTCTGGGGGGCGTGGCACAGATCTTTCTGACCAGCGGCTATCGTGTCGCCGAGGCGTCCACCGTGGCGCCGTTCGAATATGCGTCGATGCTGGTGTCGCTGGTGCTGGGCTATGCGGTCTTCGACGAAACGCCGACGCGGCAGGTGCTGATCGGCGCGGCGGTGGTGATTCTGGCAGGCGTGGTGATCATCCTGCGCGAACGCCGCCTGGGTCTGGAACGCGGAAAGGCGCGTCCGCGGATGACGCCGCAGGGATAGGGCCCTGCGGTTAACGCGACGGTCAGGGTCCGCGCCGACGGGATTTTGCGCTGGCGCGGATCCGTGTTAGCGTGGGGGCCCTGAACATGGAGGAGCCCATGAAACGCCACATTCTGGACAAGCCGAAGTCGCGCACGAACTCCGGTCTGAAACTGTCCTTTTCGCGTATTGAACTGAATTCCTTGCCGCATCAGGAAAGCCTGCTGCTGCAGCGTCGGCCGCGCCGCAGCGCCAACAGCCAGCGACTGCGGGAATTCGCCAGAATCGAACGGGGCTATCTCGCGTAAGACCTCCGGTGTCGGAGGGCACGCCCGGTGCCCTCCGCAATCGGGTTACGCCGTGCGCACCAGCTTTTCATAGGCGCTGGCGATGTCGCGCGCCATGGCACCGACTTCGAACGTATAGTCGCCGATCTGACCGACCGGAGTGACTTCCGCTGCCGTGCCGGTCAGCCAGCACTGTTCGAACCCTTCCAGCTCTGCCGGCTGGATATGGCGTTCATGCACCGTGATGTTGCGGTCCCTCAGCATGCCGACCACGGTCTGACGGGTGATGCCGTTCAGGAAGCAGTCGGGCAGCGGCGTATGCACTTCGCCATCCTTCACGAAGAAGATGTTGGCGCCGGTCGCTTCGGCCACATAGCCCCGATAGTCGAACATCATCGCGTCGGAACAGCCTTTCGCTTCGGCTGCGTGCTTTGACATGGTGCAGATCATGTAAAGGCCCGATGCCTTGGCATGGCAGGGGATGGTTTCCGGCGACGGACGCTTCCATTTGGAAATGTCGAGCTTGGCGCCCTTCATCTTCGCATCGCCGTAATAGGCACCCCATTGCCAGGCAGCCACGGCCAGACGCACGGGATTGCGCGCCGACGCGACGCCCATGTCGTCGCCCGCGCCACGCCAGGCGATAGCCCGGACATACGCGTCTTCCAGCCCGTTGGCCTTCATCACGTCGTATTTCGCCGCTTCGATCTGGTCCACCGTCCAGGGAACGGTGAAATCGATCATCTCGGCCGATTTGCGCAGGCGTTCTGAATGGCGGACCGATTCGAAGATCCGGCCTTCATAGGCGCGTTCGCCTTCGAACACGGCAGAGGCGTAGTGCATCGCATGGGTCAGAATATGTACTTTGGCATCGCGCCACGGCACCATCTTGCCGTCCAGCCAAATCATGCCATCGCGATCGTCGTAGCCACCAGCCATTGTTCCATCCTTTCACTGCGGCCCAGAGCGGGATTTTCGAAAATTGCGCAAACGGGTCCGAACCGGTCCGAAAGTTGCGCAAATTTGCAAGGCTAGGTAGCCCTTGAGTCTTGGAAAGTCAACAAGGCTGACGTAAAATCCACTCCAAAAGCGAAACAAACTCCGAGCGGTCACATGGACGGTCACAGCGGCGAAAAGCTGCTCTTTCTGACAGACGATCAGTTGCGAAAGGGAATCGAGGCGATGTTCTTCGCCTATCGGGGGTTTACCTCCGATCCCGACCGCATTCTGGACAAGCATGGCTATGGCCGCGCCCACCATCGGGCGCTGCATTTCATCAATCGCAGCCCGGGCACCACGGTGAACAACCTTCTGGCGATCCTTGGGGTGACCAAGCAGTCGCTGAACCGGGTGCTGCGGACGCTGGTCGAAGACGGGCTGGTGGACAGCCGCGTCGGCACGCGGGACAAACGCGAACGGCATCTGTTTCTGACCGCCAAGGGGTCCGGACTGGAACGCAAGCTGGCGGATGCCCAGCAGGCCCGCATGCGCGCGGCGTTTCGCGCCGCGGGTCCGGAAGCCGTGGCTGGATTTCGCAAGGTTCTTGAAGCGATGATGGAACCCGAGATCCTGCACCATTTTCAGCGTCTGAAGGAGTGATCCGGCCGATGGCATCGCAACCCGATACCCATCTGATGATCGTGGACGACGATGAACGTATCCGCGGGCTCTTGCAGAAATTCCTCAGCCGCAGCGGGTTTTGGGTGACTGCAGCGCGCGACGCGGCCCATGCGCGTAAATTGCTGGCCGGGCTGGAATTCGACCTGATCGTTCTGGATGTGATGATGCCGGGCGAAGACGGCATCAGCCTGACCCGGTCGCTGCGCGA
>JAGQRU010000056.1:2078-6609 GCA_020425105.1 Paracoccaceae bacterium | reverse complement strand
GCGGCGCCGCTGTTCAAGGACTTCGACAGTCCGTTCACATATGAGGGCTGAGACCATGAAAATTCTTGTAACCGGTGGCGCGGGCTTCATCGGGTCGGCGGTGGTACGGCTTGCGGTGGCGCGCGGGCATGCGGTGGTCAATCTGGACGCGCTGACCTATGCGGCATGTCTGGACAATGTGGCGTCCGTGTCCCGCAATCCGCTTTACGCGTTCGAGCAGGCCGATATCCGCGACGGCGCCGCGCTGAAGCGGATCTTCGACACGCACCATCCCGACAAGGTCATGCATCTGGCGGCCGAAAGCCATGTGGACCGGTCGATCGACGGCCCCGGCGCGTTCATCGAAACCAATGTGAACGGCACCTATGAAATGCTGAGCGCCGCGCGCAGCTATTGGGAAGACAAGGGCAAGCCTGCCGGGTTCCGTTTCCATCATATTTCGACCGATGAGGTTTATGGCACGCTGGGCGACACGGGTCAGTTCACGGAAACCACCCCTTATGCGCCGAACTCGCCCTATTCCGCATCCAAGGCGGCGTCGGACCATCTGGTACGGGCCTGGGGGGAGACCTACGGCCTGCCGTTCGTTCTGACCAATTGTTCGAACAATTACGGGCCCTATCACTTCCCCGAAAAGCTGATCCCGGTGGTGATCCTGAAGGCGTTGGGCGGCGATCCGATCCCGGTCTATGGCAAAGGCGAAAACGTCCGCGACTGGCTTTATGTCGAAGATCATGCGGACGCCTTGCTGACGGTGCTGGAAAAGGGCGAAAACGCGCGGACCTATAATATCGGCGGCGAAAACGAAGCCCGGAACATCGACATCGTCACCACCATTTGCGGCATCCTCGACGAACTGCGTCCCAAGGCCGCTCCGTATGCCGAACAGATCACCTTTGTCACCGACCGGCCGGGGCACGACCTGCGCTATGCGATCGACCCCACCCGCATCCGCACCGAGCTGGGCTGGCGCCCGTCGGTGACGCTTGAACAGGGTCTGCGCAAAACCGTGCAGTGGTATCTGGACAACGAATCCTGGTGGCGGGCGCTGCTGGATCGCGACGGTGTCGGCCAGCGGCTGGGCAAGAAAGGGTCGTAGGCATGGGGTCTGGGACGCTTCCCAGAACGATCTGGACTGTTTGGCACGATTGGGACGCTGCGCCCGAGTTGGCGCAGCGGTCGTTGGAAAGCTGGCGATCCCAGAACCCGGGCTGGGACCTGCGGAACCTGTGCGACGCCGACCTACCGGATCTGCTGGGGCCCGAGACCGCCGAAAGGATCCTTGACGGCAACCTGTCGCGGCAGCATGCGTCGGATCTGCTGCGCAACGAACTTCTGTTCCGTTTTGGCGGCGTCTGGGCGGATGCGACGACGCTCTGCGCGCAGCCTCTCGATGACTGGCTGCCGCAAAGCATGGGGGCGGGGTATTTCGCCTTTCATCGCCCGGACGAATATCGGCCGATGGCCAGCTGGTTTCAGGCGTCCGTTCCTGCGGGCGAGATGATTTCGCGGCTGCACAGCGCTTTTCTGGCCTATTGGCAGGACCGCGCAGAGACCGACAATTATTTCTGGCCGCACCGGATTTTCGCTCTATTGCGCGACCATGACCCGGTCTTCGCGCGCCTTTGGGATCAGGTGCCCGATATCACGGCCATGCATCCGTTCCATTTCGGGCCACAGGCCGAACGGCTGGTGAAGGCGCCGGTGCCGCAGGATCTGGCCATGCGCTGCGCGCCGCCTGCGCCGGTTTACAAGCTGACCCACAAGCTTCGGGAAACCCCGAAGCCCGGGTCGCTGTACGATGTCCTTGTGCAGACCTGCCGCAAGCCTGCCGGGCCGCGGTCGCGCCGGATGGTGCTGCATATCGGGTTGCCCAAGGCGGCCTCGACCACGATCCAGTCCTGGGCGGACCAGAACCGCGATGTCCTGGCGGAGCGGGGGATCGTCTATCCCCCGGTTGATCCAAGGCTGCAGCACCCCAAGCATCAGGAGCTTGTCCTGGCCATTCTGAAACCCCCCAGGGACGTTCTGGACCGGGTGCTTTATCCGCATGGCGGCGACACGCTGTTCCTGTCCGCCGAAGGGCTGAGCGTACATCTGGCGGATGCCGATGCCGCAGCTCTGGCCCATCTGCGCGACCGGCTGTCCGCGTACGACATCACATTGTTCATCAACCGGCGCGCCCCGGACAGTTGGCTGCGGTCTTTCCACCAGCAACTGACAGTTAACCCTCCGATGCCCGATTTTCCGTACGGGACCACGATGACCATCGACGAGGTGCGCGCCCTGCCCAGTGTGCAGTTGATGATGAACCCGGCGGAATTGGCCGAACGGGCGATGGCGGCCTATGGCGCGCGCGACGTGGTCTTCGGCGATCTGGAAACCGATTGGGCCGAAACGCTGACGGCGCTTTTGGGTGTCCCGGATCTGGCGCCCGATCTGTACCGGTCTGCGCGGAAGAACAAGGGGTTGTCGTCAGACGCCACCGAATTGCTCCGTCAGATGAACGGCGTGTCCATGTCCCGGCCAAGCCGCAACCTGATGCTTGCCCTGCTGCGCCAGTGCGACAGCGATATGAAGCCGCAAACCGCGGCCAACCCAGTCTCTGCCGCGCGTCAGGAGGAACTGTCGAACGCGCTGAAATCCCTTCGGCCCGCGACGCGGCGGCAAAGCGATCTGGTGGTCCGCTGCGCCCTGCGGCTCGACCAGTTCGCCGAAAGCAGCCGCTGATGCCGATCATCCGGACAGGACGCGGCATCGTCTATTTCGCCCACGTTCCGAAATGCGCCGGAACGGCTATCGAAGGATATATGACGCGACGGTTCGGGCAACGGGCGCGCGCCTTTCTGAACCCGGCCCATTATGCGCGTCCCGATCTCGACCGTTGGTCGCGGTCGTCGCCTCAGCACATTGACGCGGAAAATCTGATGGCGCTGTTTCCGCCGATCTTCTTCGATGCCATGTTCACCATGGTTCGCCACCCGGTGGCGCGCCTGCGCAGCGTGTATCTGCACCACCGCGACACGGAAGACGGGATTGCAGCAGGGGAAAGCTTTGCCGACTGGCTGCGCGCCCTGCCCGAGCGGCGCGCCGCGAACCCGTTCTATCTGGACAACCACGCCCGCGCGATGACCGACATCGTGCCCCAGGGCGCCACGGTCTTCCGGCTGGAGGAGGGCACCCAGGGCGTGGTCGACTGGCTCGACGCGCTGACCGGCAACACCAATGGCCCGCGCGCGATCCCCGTGCGGCACACCTATTCCGACCGGCTGTCTGCTGCGGGCAAGGCTCCGCAAGGGGCGCTGGATGCCCCGACCGCGCAAGAGATCGCGCAGATCGCTGAAATCTACGAAGCGGATTTCGACCGCTTTGGATACCCCCATGATCCGGCAGAAATGGCGGACGGTCTGCGGCCCGTGGCTGTCACGCCGGACGACCCAAAGAGGCAGTAGTGATGACAATTCTCGTATTCGGAAAGACCGGGCAGGTGGCGCTGGAACTTCAGCGCCGCGGCGATGTGGTGGCGCTTGGCCGGCAGGATGCGGACCTGACCGATCCTGCGGCCTGTGCCGCAGCCATCGAACGCCACGCACCGCGCGCGGTGATCAATGCGGCGGCCTATACGGCCGTGGACAAGGCGGAAACCGAAGAAGACCTGGCGACGCTGATCAATGGCGAGGCGCCGACGGCCATGGCGGAATGCTGCGCCCGGCTGCGGATCCCTTTCGTGCAGATTTCGACGGATTACGTATTTGACGGGTCGGGGCTGCAGCCATGGTCGGTGGACGCGCCGTCGGGGCCGCTGGGGGCCTATGGGCGCAGCAAGCTTGCCGGTGAGATGGGGGTGCGCCGGGCGGGCGGAAGCTATGGCATCCTGCGCACGTCGTGGGTCGTGTCGGCGCATGGCAACAACTTCGTCAAGACGATGCTGCGGCTGGGCGCCGAGCGTGACCGGCTGACCATCGTCGCCGATCAGATCGGTGGCCCCACCGCTGCGGCGGATATCGCCGATGCCTGCCTTGCGATGGCGCGGCACCTGGCCGACGATCCGTCCAAATACGGGACCTATCATTTCAGCGGCGGCCCGGATGTCAGCTGGGCCGATTTCGCGCGCGAGATCTTTGCCCAGTCGGGGTTTGCCTGCGAGGTGGCCGACATCCCGTCGTCGGACTATCCAACCCCGGCCCGGCGCCCCTTCAATTCGCGTCTGGACAACAGCCTGACCGAAAGCGTGTTCGGCATTCCGCGGCCGGACTGGCGGGTGTCTCTGGCCGCCATTCTGGCCGAGTTGGGGGCGGCGCAACATGGCACCGGCGGAAATTCGTGACGCAGAAGCCCCAACCCGCAGGATGATATTAGGGCAGGGGCTGGCGAAGACCGCATTGCGGGCATATTCTCGCGCCAGAGCGCTGACCGGCTTCCGCCCGGTCAGGATTGAGGCGCTTGACGAGTGATCACAAGAGTTCAAGGACAGTTTTCGACATGACCCAACGCAAAGGCATTATTCTGGCCGGCGGCTCCGGCACGCGGC
>JAGQRU010000056.1:0-2048 GCA_020425105.1 Paracoccaceae bacterium | reverse complement strand
ATCTATGACAAGCCGATGATCTATTTCCCGATCTCGGTGCTGATGCTGGCGGGCATTCGCGACATCGCGCTGATCACCACGCCCCACGATCAGGAGCAGTTTCAGCGTACCCTGGGCGATGGCAGCCAATGGGGGATCCGGTTCGAATATATTGTGCAGCCGTCGCCGGACGGGCTGGCCCAGGCCTATATCCTGGCGGAAGATTTTCTGGATGGCGCGCCGTCGGCCATGGTGCTGGGCGACAACATCTTCTTCGGTCATGGCCTGCCGGAAATTCTGGCCAGCGCCGATGCCAAGGCGTCTGGCGGCACGGTTTTCGGCTATCGTGTGGCCGACCCGGAACGCTATGGCGTGGTGGGCTTCGATGCCGATGGCAAGGCCAGACAGATCATCGAAAAACCAGAAGTGCCGCCGTCGAACTATGCCGTGACCGGGCTGTATTTCCTCGACGGATCCGCGCCGGCGCGGGCAAAGCAGGTGCAGCCGTCGGATCGGGGTGAGCTGGAAATCACCTCGCTTCTGGAAATGTATCTGCACGAAGGGGCGCTGAGCGTCGAAAAGATGGGCCGCGGGTATGCCTGGCTCGACACCGGCACCCATGGCAGCCTGCTCGATGCGGGCAATTTCGTCCGCACGCTGACCCTGCGCCAGGGGCTGCAGGTCGGCTGTCTGGAAGAGATCGCCTTCAGCCAGGGCTGGATCGACCGCGCCACCTTGCTGGAGGCGGCCGAGACCTATCGCAAGAACGATTACGGCAAGTACCTGAAGGCGCTGGCCGGGGAAGCGGCATCATCCTGAGGATTCGGTATCACGACATGCGCTGCGGGTGCGCCGGTCCGGGCCGGCAGCGGGCAGGTGCTGAGCGATGCAACTGAGCCTGCGTACCCCGCGCGTGATCACCGCGCTGATCCTGCGCGAGATGAGCACCACCTACGGGCGGTCGGCTGCGGGGTATCTGTGGGCGGTGGCGGAGCCCGTGGCGGGCATCGCGCTTCTGACGCTGGCCTTCAGCTTCTTCCTGCGGAACCCGCCGCTGGGCAGCGATTTCGCGATGTTCTATGCCAGCGGCGTGCTGCCCTTCATGATGTATTTCACCGTGTCGGGGAAGGTCGCCCAGTCGATCCAGTTTTCCCGCCAGTTGCTGTTCTATCCGCGTCTGACCTTTCTGGATGCGGTGCTGGCGCGGTTCATTCTGAATGCCATCACCCAGTTGATGATCGTCTATCTGATCATGGCGGTAATCATTCTGTCGATGGATACGCGCGTGGTGCTGAACCTGCAGGCCATCATCCTGGCGCTGGCGATGTCATTGTCGCTGGCATTCGGGATCGGCACGCTGAACTGTTTGCTGTTCTCCTTCTTCCCGGCGTGGCAATCCATCTGGGCCGTGTTCAACCGGCCGATGTTTCTGGTGTCTGGGGTGCTGTTTCTTTATGATCAGATGCCGGACGATCTGCGCTGGTATCTCTGGTATAATCCGCTGATACATGTGGTGGGGCAGATGCGTAAGGGGATCTACCCGACCTATGCGGCCGACTATGTCTGGCCCGGATATGTCTTTCTCTGGTCGGCGATCCCGGCGGTCTTCGGCGTGTTTTTCCTGCGTCGATATCACAAGAAGATCCTGAACGAGCTGTGACGATGATGATCCCGCATGACAGACCAAGTCGTGACCCCGGCCAGCGGGTCGGGCGGATCGCTCCGCGTGAAAAGGTGCGTGCATGACCGCTGAAGACAGTCAGCCCAAAGGTAAACCAGACGCGGAGGCCGGCACGGCGAAGCCGGCTGCACCGGCGCCCGGCGCCCAACAGGGGGGGGCGCAGCGCCCCATGCAGGCTCAGGCGCGGCAGCAAGGGCCCGCGCGGGCGGGCCAGCCTCAGGCGCAGGGGGTTGCCGGCGGACCGGCACGGGCCGCAGGGGCGCAGGCTGCCGGAGCCGCCCCAAAACCCCCACAAGCCGCTGCCGCTCCCAAACCCCCGCAAGCCGGGGTTGCGCCAAAACAACCCGCGCAGGCTGGGGCCGGAAGCCCTCCGCCACGCGGCCCCGCC
>JAGQRU010000340.1 GCA_020425105.1 Paracoccaceae bacterium | reverse complement strand
ACCAGTCGCTTTCGATCTGCGGCCCTTCGGCCACCGCAAAGCCCATATCGGCGAAGATCGCGCTGATTTCCTCGGTCACCTGGCTGATCGGGTGCACCGATCCCATGGGCCGGCCCACCGACCGTCCGGGCAGGGTCACGTCGAGCCATTCGTCGCGCAGCCGCGCTTCCAGTGCCGCATCGGCCAGCGCCGATTTCTTCGCCGCCAGCGCGCTGTTGATCTCGTCCTTCAGGGCGTTCAGCTTCGGACCGGCCTGCTGGCGTTCTTCGGGGGTCATCTTCCCCAATTCGCGCATTTTCAGGCTGACTTCGCCCTTCTTGCCGACGGCTTGCACCCGCAGGGCTTCAAGTGCGGCTTCGTCCGCCGCGCCGGAAATCGCCGTCAGATACTTGTCCCGAAGATCGTCCATAAAAGCCCCTGTCGCACTTTCTCACCGCCTGCTAGCGGCTGACGGCCAAGTTGACAAGGTGGTGCAGGGCGCGCACGCCATACAACCCGCGGGCGGATGCCCGCAGGTCGGCCCGCGCCCGGTTTTGCGTCGGGGCCGCCGCAGAAACAGGCCCCTTCAGGCGGGCCGGGCCTTGTCCTGCCCCCAATCGACGGCCTGCATTTCGCGCAACCGGCTGGCGGTGCGTTCAAATTCAAAGGACCCGGTGCCGGACAGATACAGATCCTCGGGCGCCGCAGCCGCAGTGGCGATCAGCTTGACCCCCGCCTCGTAAAGCGCATCGACCAGCGTGACGAAGCGCTTGGCCTCGTTCGCCTTGGCGGGTTCGAGCTGCGGGATGTCTTCCAGAATCAGCACCCGCACCGCATCGGCCACCGCAAGGTAATCCGCCGGGCCAAGCGCCTTGGCGCAAAGATCGTCGAACTTCGCCCAGGCGACCCCGTTGCGGAAATGCGGCAGCACGACCTCGCGCCCCTTCACCTTCAGCACCAGCGCGGCGTCGATCTGCTGGGCCTTCATCGCGCGTTCCGACGGGGCGCCCGCCATTTCCTGCCACAACCGGTCGACGGCGGCATGGGCGGTGTCGTCGGCGGGGTGGAAATAGACCTGTTCGCCCGACAGCCGGTCCTGCCGGTAGTCCGTCGGGCTGACCAGTTCCCAGACCACCAGCTTTTCCTTGATCTGGGCGATGAAGGGCAGGAACAGCTGCCGGTTCAGCCCGTCCTTGTACAGATCGTCGGGATGGCGGTTCGACGTGGTCACCACCACCACACCCGCCGCGAACAGCCGTTCGAACAGGCGGCCCACGATCATCGCATCGGTGATGTCGGTGATCTGCATTTCGTCAAAGGCCAGCAGACGGACCTTGGCGGCGATCTCATCGGCCACCGGGGCGATGGCATCGGCCACCCCGCGCTTGCGCGCCTCGGCCATGCCCGCATGAATTTCCTGCATGAAGGCGTGGAAATGTACCCGCCGCTTGGGCACCGACACATGGGTGGCGAACAGATCCATCAGGAAGGACTTGCCGCGCCCCACCCCGCCCCAGAGGTAGAGCCCCTTGATCGGCTCGGGCTTCGGCGCCCGCGCGAAGAGCCCGCGCTTCGGCGGCGGCGCGGACAGCGCCGTGCGGATGCGTTCGAACTCGGGCATGACAGCCTCCTGCGCCGGATCGGGGCGGATCGTCCCTTCGCTGGCGCGGGTGGCATAGATATAGCGCAACTCGGTCATGGCTCTGGCCTAGCGCGGCGCGGCGGCGAAAAAAAGCGGCCCAAAGCGCGCAGATGGGGCGGGGGCGGACAGGAGACGGGGGGCGAACAGGAGACGGGGGCGCTCCCGCCCCCTTCGGCCTGACGGCCTGCCAGAGGTTGGGCCCGGCGCCGCGTCCCGCGGCGCGGTGGCGCGCGTGGCGGGGCGGGTTGACCCGGTGGGGCCGCTGCCGCCAGATGGCAGCGAAGTGAGGGAGCCGGTGATGGCCAAGTACAAAACCCCGGAAGAGGCGTATGCGCGGGCAGAGGCGCTGATCGCGCAGGCGAAAGCGGAGGAGTGGGAAAAGCTGGAGCTTCGCGGCAGTCGCTTCGGTGATTTCGATGCCCTGTCGCGTCTGCCACCTGGCATCCGCGACCTGACCGCGCTGCAGAGCCTCACCCTCCACAACACACAGGTGCAGGACATCACCCCGCTGCGGGACCTGACCGCGTTGCAGAACCTCGACCTCGACAACACACAGGTGCAGGACATCACCCCGCTGCGGGACCTGACCGCGCTGCAGATCCTCACCCTCGACAACACACAGGTG
>JAGQRU010000055.1 GCA_020425105.1 Paracoccaceae bacterium | reverse complement strand
GGCGCGTTCAACATGGCCTTCGTGCCCATGTTCGCCAAGCGGCTGGAAGCCGACGACCGGCCGCAGGCCTTCGCGCAGGAGGCGTTTTCGGCGCTGGCCGGGGTCGTTCTGGCGGTCACGCTGATCGCCCAGGTGGTCATGCCGGGACTGGTTTTTGCCATGGCCAGCGGGTTCGCCGGTCAGGAAAGCTTCGATCTTGCGGTCGCGTTCGGGCGCATCGCCTTTCCCTATATCTTCTTCATCGCGCTGGCGGCGATGCTGTCGGGCGTGCTGAATGCCACGGGCCGTTTCGTGGCTGCCGCCGCCGCGCCGGTGCTGTTGAACGTGATTTTCATCCTCTTCATGTCCGCCGCGATGTGGGCCGGCGGCGATGTGTCCCGGGCGCTGATCTGGGCGGTGCCGGTGGCCGGGGTGGCGCAACTGGCGCTGGTCTGGCTCGCGGCGCGCAAGGCGGGGTTCACGCTGCGCCCCGGCCTGCCCCGCCTGACGCCGGAAATCCGGCAACTGGCCATTGTCGCGGCGCCGGCAGCGCTGGCATCCGGCGTGGTGCAGATCAACCTGCTGATCGGGCGTCAGGTGGCCAGCTATTTCGACCGCGCGCTGGACTGGATGTATACCGCCGACCGCCTGTACCAATTGCCGCTGGGAGTGGTCGGGATCGCGGTGGGGATCGTGCTGCTGCCGGATCTGTCGCGCAAGCTGGCGGCGGGTGACGAGGCAGGCGGGCGCGCGGCGCTCAGCCGTGCCGGGGAAATCTCGCTCACGCTGACCCTGCCCGCCGCGGCAGCGCTTCTGGTCATTGCCGAACCGATGGTGTCGGTGCTGTTCGAACGGGGGCGCTTTACCGGTGCCGATGTGCAGGGCACCGCGCTGGCGGCAGCGATTTACGGGTTGGGGCTGCCGGCCTTCGTGCTGCAAAAGGTGCTGCAGCCGCTCTATTTCGCCCGCTCCGATACGAAAAGCCCGTTTCGTTTCGCGCTCTGGGCCATGGTGGTGAACGCGCTCTGCGCCATCGGTCTGGCGCCGCTGATCGGCTGGCCCGCGGCCGCGCTTGGGACCACGCTGGCGGGCTGGGCCATGGTGGTTTTCCTGTGGCGCGGCACCGCGTCCATGGGCGACAGCGCCCGGTTCGACGCGCGGTTCGTCCGCGCCGTGCCGCGTCAGGTCTTGTCGGCAGCGATCATGGCTGTGGTTCTGTGGGCGCTGGCACGGGGGCTCGAAACCGCGCTGCACAGCCCCGGGCTTCGCTATCTTGCGCTGGCCGGTCTGATCCTTGCCGGGATGGTCAGCTTCTTCGGTGCTGCGTCCGTTCTGGGCGCGCTGAACCTGCGCGACATCAAGGCCACGTTCCGGCGCGGCGGCTAACCGTCCGCGCGCAGTCCTATCGGCGGCGCAGAACCTCGCGCAGCCTGGCCCAACCGCCGGGCACCAGCAGGAACGACAGACCGAACCCGGTGATGAAACCCGCCACATCGGCGACCCAGTCCTTTTGCCCGCCGAAGAGCAGCCCGAACAGAAGCTGGATCCCCAGAAGCAACCCGATCAGCCGGAAGGCCGTCAGCTGGCTCTGTTTCAGAAACCGCGCCTGCACCCACATCAGGAAGGTATAGCCGCCGATCAGCCCATAGACCCCGGGATACCCGCCCACCAGCGGCAGCGTGTCGTCCAGCGCCAGACCATAGACCAGCGCACCGCCGATCCCTGCGGCGAAGAAGATCGCCAGCACGGCGAAATTGCCCAACGCCTCCCCCACCATCTTGCCCATGGCCAGCACGAAGACACAGACGAACAGCGCATGGGTAAAGCTGAGATGGAGCAGCGGATAGGTCACGAAGCGAATCATCAGATCCGGCGGCGCCTGACGATTGACCAGCATCCAGTCGAGCGCCTGACCGAAGAAGGCATAGTTCTCCACCGCCCGCGTGCGCAGCCCGATGCCGCCCGGTCCGCCCAGAACGCCGCTTTCGGCAAGGGTAAACAGGACCTCGATCCCGAAGATGACGACCGCCAGCGCCAGCACGGCGACGGGCAGCGGATTGACCGGTTTCGAAGGCGTCGTGGACGGGGGCATAGCGCATCCTTGCAATGGCGGCGGAGGAGGACGGATTGATCGCGGATTGACTGCGGATTGACTGTGGGCAGGCCCGCAGATAAGCGAGCCGGGCACGGAATTCCAGACGGAGATCTTTCAATGACGGATGCGGTCCAAACGCAGTCCCCCCAGGCCGACGCCCCGAATGCCGGTTTCACCCCGCGCGTCTTTTCGGGCATTCAGCCAACCAATCACCTGCAGCTTGGCAACTATCTGGGCGCGGTGAAGCGGTTCGTCGAAATGCAGGATAGCGGCATCGAAACGCTGTATTGCATCGTCGATCTGCACGCGATCACCGTCTGGCAGGATCCCGCGGATCTGTCCCGGGCCACGCGCGAGCTGGCGGCGGGCTATATCGCCAGCGGGCTGGACCCGGCGAAATCCATGCTGTTCAATCAGGCCCGGGTTCCCGAACACACGCAGCTTGCGTGGTTGTTCAACTGCGTGGCGCGCATGGGGTGGCTGAACCGCATGACCCAGTTCAAGGACAAGGCGGGCAAGAACCGTGAAAACGCCTCCGTGGGGCTTTTCGCGTATCCCAACCTGATGGCGGCGGACATCCTGCTGTATCACACCACCCACGTGCCCGTGGGCGAAGACCAGAAGCAGCATATCGAACTAGCCCGCGATATCGCGATCAAGTTCAACAACGATTTCGGCGTCGATTTCTTTCCGGTTCCGGAACCGGTCATCGAAGGTGCGGCGACGCGGGTGATGAGCCTGCGCGACGGGTCCAAGAAGATGTCCAAATCCGACCCGTCCGACATGAGCCGGATCAACCTGACCGACGACGCGGACACCATCGCGAAGAAATTCCGCAAGGCCAAGACCGACCCGGAACCGCTGCCCGACACCGCCGACGGGCTGACCGACCGGCCCGAGGCTCGCAATCTGGTGAACATCTATGCCGCGCTGTCCGACAGCACCGTCGATGCGGTGATGGGCGAATATGGCGGCAAGGCGTTTTCAGAATTCAAGCCAAAGCTGGCCGATCTGGCCGTTGCGACCCTGGGTCCGATCAGCGCCGAGATGGACCGGCTGATGCAGGATCCGGCGGAAATCGACCGCATTCTGGAAGACGGCGCCAGCCGGGCACGCGCCATCGCCGCGCCGATCCTGAAGCGCAGCTATGACATCATGGGCATCCTGATCTGATCCGGGGCCCTGGGCGGGGCGCTCCCCCAATCTGGCTCTTGCCGGACGGCCATCCGACCCGGCATCATGGCCCCGCCAACAGGGAGTTTCGCCATGCGCACCTTTCTTGTCGTTCTCGACGACAGCCAGGAATGCCTGAACGCCATGCGCTTCGCCGCCATGCGCGCCGCCAAGACGGGTGGCGAGGTGCAGATCCTGTCGGTCATCCCGCCCGATGAATTCAACCACTGGGTTGGCGTGGGGGATATCATGCGCGAAGAGGCCCGCGACCGGATCACCGCGCATTTCGACGTCTTCGCCAAATGGATGCGCGACCGGCAAGGCATCAGCCCATCGCTGGTGATCCGCGAAGGCGATTTGTTCAAGGAAGTGCTGGAGCAGATCAAGGAAAACCACGAAATCGGCGTGCTGGTTCTGGGAGCGGCAACCGAAAAATCCGGGCCCGGACCGCTGATTTCGAAGATGATCAAATCGTCCAGCCAGGTGCCAATTCCCTTTACGGTTGTTCCCGGAAATCTGACCAAGGAACAGCTGGAGAGCGTCACCTGAGCAGATTTCTAGAATCGTTCTAAAGTTGACTTCCGCACCGCGCAGCCGCATATCAGCGTTAACGGAGGCTATCCAATGTTTATCCAGACCGAATCCACTCCCAATCCCGCGACGCTGAAATTCCTGCCCGGTCAGACGGTTCTGGAAAGCGGCACCGCGGATTTCCCTGCGCCGGACAGTGCCGCCAAATCGCCCTTGGCGCGGCGCATCTTTGCTGTGAACGGTGTCAGCGCGGTTTTCCTGGGCACCGATTTCGTGACGGTGACAAAGGACGACGCGGTGGAATGGGACCATCTGAAACCCGCCATTCTGGGCGCGGTGATGGAACATTTCCAATCCGGCGACGCGACGCTGGACGGCGCCGCAGAAAACGCGGGCCATGCGGCACATGACGGGCCGGACACCGAAATCGTCGGCCAGATCAAGGAGCTTCTGGACACCCGCGTGCGTCCGGCCGTGGCCCAGGACGGCGGTGACATCACCTTCCACGGCTTTGATCGGGGTGTGGTCTATCTGCATATGCAGGGCGCCTGCGCGGGCTGCCCGTCTTCGACCCTGACGCTGAAGATGGGGATCGAAAACCTGCTGCGCCATTACATTCCCGAGGTGATCGAGGTCCGCCCCGTCGCCGTCTGACCGACCAGAGGTTGCCATGACCGATACAGGGCCCGTTCTGGGGTTTGACAGCTCGGGCCCGTTTTGCACCCTGGCATTGCGCGCGGGTGATCGGCTGCTCTGGCACAAGACCTGGGAAGGCGCCCGGGGACAGGCCGAACAGCTGTTCCCGTTGCTGGAAGAAGGCCTGGCGGCGACCAAGCTCGGCTGGCGCGATCTGGAACGGCTGGGGGTCGGCACCGGACCGGGCAACTTCACCGGGATCCGTATCGCCGTGGCCGCCGCGCGCGGGCTCGCCCTGTCGCTGGACATCCCCGCCATCGGGGTCAGCCGGCTGGAGGCGCAGGCTCTCGGTCTGCCGCGGCCGGTTCTGTCCACCGTGTCCGCGCCGCGCGGCGGCATTTATCTTCAGGAATTCACCGAAGAAGGCCCGGCCAATCCACGACTGTGCCTTGACGGCGAACTTTCCGCGCAACGCTTCACGCCGGGGCTGGCCTGCGTCGGCGCCGCCGCGCCGCAACTGGCCGCGCTGACCTGCGGACCGGTATGCGACGCGCGCTTTCCGCTCGCCGATGCCATTGCCCGCATCGCCGCTGGGGCCGATCCCGCGGCCTGCGCCTTGCGCCCGGCGCCGCTCTATCTGCGCGGGGCCGATGCCGCGCCCGCCAGCGACGCGCCGCCCCGGATGCTGCAGTGACCCCTGCCGAAATGGCGGCGTTGCACCGCGCCGTTTTCGTCACGCCCCGCCCATGGTCCGAAGCTGAAATCCGCGCCCTTCTGGAGCAGCGCACCGTCTTTGCGGTGACGCAGCCGCAGGGCTTCGCCATGGGGCAGGCCATCGCGGACGAAGCGGAGCTTCTGACCCTTGCCGTCGCCCCTG
Organism: Paracoccaceae bacterium; assembly: GCA_020425105.1. Taxonomy (GTDB): domain Bacteria; phylum Pseudomonadota; class Alphaproteobacteria; order Rhodobacterales; family Rhodobacteraceae; genus Meridianimarinicoccus. Next base: position 2,781 of record JAGQRU010000055.1, on the reverse strand, counting down.
CCCATCGCCGCGCCGGACATGGCGGCGCGCTTCTGGCGGCGTTCGAAGACGCGGCCCGGTCCAGGGGCGCCGGCACCGCGTTTCTGGAAGTCGCCGCGGACAATGCCGCCGCCATCGCGCTTTACGACCGGCAGGGATACGCCGCATGCGGCCTGCGCAAACGCTATTATCGCGGCGATGACGGACGCGACATCGATGCGGTGATCATGCGCCGCGATCTTGCACTGCCGCGCGGACACGCATCTTCGGGCGCTTGACGCCGCATCCCCCCGACCCCGACGCGCCCGCCGGGCAGAAAGCTATTGACCCCCCAGATGGGCTGCTGCCTACTTCCCCCAAGACCGCGAAAACGCGCGCGGCTGGCTGGAATTTGGCCAAGTTCAACACGGGAGTTTGCAATGACCTTCATGAAATCGCTTTTCGGCGCCGGGGCGGCGGTGACGCTCAGCATGGCTGCGGCAGCGGCCGAACCGGGGCTGATCATCGACCTGGGCGGCAAGTTCGACAAATCGTTCAATGAAAGCGCCTATAACGGCGCGCAGCGGTGGCTGAAGGAATCCGGCGGAAAGTACAAGGAAACGGAACTGCAATCCGAAGCGCAACGCGAACAATCCATGCGCCGGATGGCCGAAAGCGGCGCCAACCCGGTGGTGGTGCTGGGCTTCGCCAATGCCTCGACCCTGGAAAAGGTGGCGCCGGATTATCCCGAAACCATGTTCACCATCGTCGACATGGTCGTCGATCAGCCCAATGTGCAGTCGGTGGTCTTCAAGGAACATGAAGGCAGCTATCTGGTGGGCGTGCTGGCGGCGATGGCGTCGAAAACCGGCACGGTCAGCTTCGTGGGCGGCATGGACGTGCCGCTGATTTCCAAATTCGCCTGCGGCTACGCCCAGGGCGTGAAGGCGGTGACACCCGACGCCAAGGTCATCGTCAACATGACCGGCACCACCCCCACCGCCTGGAACGACCCCGTCAAGGGCGGCGAGCTGACCCGCGCCCAGATCAGCCAGGGGTCGGACGTCGTCTATGCCGCAGCGGGCGGCACCGGGATCGGCGTTCTTCAGACCGCGGCGGATGAAGGCATCCTGTCCATCGGCGTCGACAGCAACCAGAACCACCTGCATCCGGGCAAGGTTCTGACCTCGATGGTCAAGCGTGTGGACAACGCGGTCTATGAGGCGTTCAAGAGCTTCGACGACGGCGCCTTCACCCCCGGCATCAAGGTGATGGGGCTGACCAATGGCGGCGTCAGCTGGGCGTTGGACGACAACAACGCCGCCCTGATCACCGAGTCGATGAAAGCCACCGCGGATGAAACCCAGGCGCGCATCATCTCGGGCGACATTCAGGTGCACGACTACACCACAGACAGCAGCTGTCCGGCCTTCTAAGCGGCATGAGCCCCACACCGCAAACCGAGGGGCGGCCCGGCGCCGCCCCTTCCGCCGCCCCGGCGATCGAACTGCGCGGCATATCGAAATCCTTCGGGCCGGTTCAGGCCAACAAGGACATCGCCATCCGTGTCGAACGCGGCACGATCCATGGCATCATCGGCGAAAACGGCGCCGGGAAATCGACGCTGATGTCGATCCTTTACGGGTTTTACAAGGCCGACGCGGGTGAGATTTTCATCGGCGGCCAGAAGACCGACATCCCCGACAGTCAGGCCGCGATCCGCGCCGGCATCGGCATGGTGTTNNTTCCAGCATTTCAAGCTGGTCGAAAATTTCACGGTTCTGGAAAATGTGGTGCTGGGGGCCGAAGACGGCGCCTTCCTGCGGCCGTCACTGGCGAAGGCCCGCATGCTGCTGACGGAACTGTCCAAGGAATACGGGCTGAATGTGGACCCGGATGCGTTGATCGAAAACCTCAGCGTCGGGCACCAGCAGCGGGTCGAAATCCTGAAGGCGCTTTATCGCAAGGCCGAAATCCTGATCCTGGACGAGCCGACCGGCGTGCTGACCCCGTCCGAGGCCGATCACCTGTTCCGCATCCTGCGCGGGCTGCGGGACGAAGGCAAAACCGTGATCCTTATCACCCACAAGCTGCGCGAAATCATGGATGTGACCGATACGGTCAGCGTGATGCGGCGCGGCCAGATGACCGCGACGGTGAAGACGGCCGAGACCTCTCCGACCGAACTGGCGGAACTGATGGTGGGGCGCAAGGTGCTGCTCAGGGTGGACAAGGCCCCTGCCCGCCCCGGCAAGACCGTTCTGGACGTGAAGGATCTGCGCGTCACCGATGCCAAGGGGGTGGAACGTCTGAAGGGCGTGTCGCTGAACGTCAGGGCGGGCGAGATTCTTGGCGTGGCCGGCGTGGCCGGAAACGGGCAATCGGAATTGCTGGAAGTGCTGGGCGGGATCACCGAAGCCTCTGGCAGCGTCACCCTGAACGGTCAGGGGTTGAGCCTGAAGGGCCCCAATTCGGACGGCCGGGCACGGCGCGCGGCAGGCATCACCCATGTCCCCGAAGACCGGCACAAGCTGGGGCTTATTCTGGATTTCACCGCATGGGAGAACACCGGCTTCGGCTATCAGAGCGACCCGGCATATTGTTCGGGCGCGGTGATGAACAACACCGCATTGCGCGACGACACGCGCGCCAAGATGGACCGTTTCGACGTCCGTCCGTCCGATTGCTGGCTGCACGCCAAGAACTTCTCCGGCGGCAACCAGCAGAAGATCGTGCTCGCCCGAGAAATGGAGCAGAACCCCGACCTGCTTCTGGTCGGCCAGCCGACGCGCGGGGTGGACATCGGCGCCATCGAGTTCATCC
>JAGQRU010000339.1 GCA_020425105.1 Paracoccaceae bacterium | reverse complement strand
CAGCGCACCGCGCCTTTGCCGAAATTCGTGCCGAAGAAAGGCAGCAGGATCAGCGCCACGAAGGCGAGCCCGAAGCCGATCACCCCGAACCTGCGGACCTGCACCGGGTCCATCATCGAACAGAACAACATGGTGACAAACGCCATGGCGCCAAAAATCGCCTGCTTCTGTACGTAATAGAACGGGGGCAGCCCGTTCCGTTCGGCCAGAGGCGGCGACGCCGCAAGCCCCAGCAACAGCCCCACCCCGAACAGGGCCAGCACACAAACCAGCGTCCAGTGGTCGATGGTGCGCCACCATTTAGGAAAGATCGGCTCCCCCTGCGCCTGGGGAAGTGCGCCATGCGCCATTTCTGTCATGGGCGTGCCTGTCTGTTCTGCTCTGCCTGATGCCCGTTTTGGCCGGGCTTTGAGAGAAGACTACAGCAAAGCGCGGCGCCGCGCTAGAACGAGCTTTACACAATCTGGACGGGAATTCCGCCGCGCCGCGCCAGCGGCGCCGGGCCCAACGGGACGCGCCCCGGCAGGGGCAAGGACGGGCGGGAGGGCCGGTTTTGGCGAAGCATGAGGGCGGTGCGGTCGAGAAGACTCGAACCCGCGCCGCGACCGCGACTGCGCCTTGAACAATGCCGGCCACGTCCCTCCGCCCAAAGCGGCACGGCGACCGGTTAGCCGACCGTCCATTTCGCCCCTCAGGTTCTGCGCCCGGCCCTCCGCCCTTGTCCGCGCCCGAGGCGAGGCCTACGACCTTGGTAATGGTGACGCTTTTGGGCTGGTATGATATGCCTCCGACGCGGAGGATCTTGACATGCGACCACTGATTTTCGTGATTTCCGCGGCCTTCTTGGCAGGTGCCGCCCATGCCAATCCGCTTCAGACGACCGAGGATGATTTCGGCATTCTTAACCCGCAAGACACCGGGCGTGAGATGCTGATACGCAAGATCGAGATGGGCGTGATCGACTCCGTCACCTGCTCGCTCGGGTTCAACGCTGTCAAATATGACAACCACGAAATGGCGCGAGAACTGGCCACGCGATGCGCCGAAGCCGGATATACCAAATCCATGACCTGGATAAGCCAGCTGGAAAACAACGGCCTGGGTGGCGAATACAACCCGGATGCCTCGGCGGAATGGGACCGGCGCGCGGCCGAAGCGGGGGATCCGGTGGGCAAGTTCAACCATGGATTGAATCTGATGCGGGGTCACGGGATCGCGCAGGATGAAACCCTGGGGCGCAGCTTCATCGATGAGGCCGCAAATGAGGGGCTGGAGGTTGCGAAACGTCTTCAGGGGGCGGATTACGACCTGAACGAAATCACCCCGGATGCCGATAACTGGAAATACGCGCCTCTGTTCTGACGCGTGACCGCCGATGGACGGCGGGGGACAGACACCGTTCTTACCGGTCCTGCCCCAAGGCCCGCACCAGCGCGATGAACGCCTCACCGCGCTTTTCGAAATCGGGGAACTGATCGAAACTGGCTGCCGCCGGGGCCAGCAGGACGGTGTCGCCTTCCGTGGCCTCCGCCGCCGCACGGGCAACGGCCATGTCCAGCGTTTCGCAAATCTCATGCGGAGTGTCGCCCAACTGCAAGGCGAATTCCCGCGCGGAATGGCCAATCAGATAGGCTTTCGTCACATTGCCCAGATCCCCGGACAATGCGGCGATGCCCCCGTCCTTGCCCAGCCCGCCCGCGATCCAGCGGATGCGCGGGAAGGCCTGAAGGGCCTGTGCCGCGCTGTCCACATTCGTGGCCTTGCTGTCATTGACGAAACGCACGCCGCCGATGTCGGCGATGGTTTGTGACCGGTGCGCCAGCCCGCCGAAGCTCGCCAGCCCGGCTTCGATCTGTTTCGGTGCCAGCCCAAGCGCGCGCAACGCCGCATAGGCCGCGCAGGCGTTCTGGTGGTTATGCGTCCCCGGCAGCCCCGGTATCGGGCGCAGGTCGATGCTGGCCACCTGCCGGCCCTTGCGCGTTTCGGACAGAAATCCCTTGCGGGCATGCACGCCCCAGCCCGGCCCGTCCAGCTTGCGCGTGACCGACACGCGGATCACCCGGTCGTCGCCCGGCGCCTCGGCCATCTGCCCTGCCAGGAACAGGCCCGGATCCTCATCCACCCCGATCACCGCACGGTCCGGCCCGCCTTCGGCGAAAAGCCGGCGCTTGGCGGCGAAATAGCCGCCCATGCCGCCATGCCGGTCCAGATGGTCCGGCGACAGATTGGTGAAGACCGCCACATCCGGCGTCAGCGCGCGCGCCAGGTCGGTCTGGTAGGAGCTGAGCTCCAGCACCACCACGCCGCCATCGCCCGGCGGGTCGATATCCAGCACCCCGCGCCCGATATTGCCCGCAAGCTGGCTGTCGCGCCCGGCATGGGTCAGGCAATGGTGGATCAGCGCCGACGTCGTGGATTTTCCGTTCGATCCGGTGACGGCGACGACCTTGGGCGGCTGATCGTGCTGGTCCCACGCGCCCGAGCCCAGCGAACGGAAAAAGAGCCCGATATCGTTATCCACCGGCACGCCCGCCAGAAGCGCGGCGCGGATCACCGGGTTGGGTTTGGGGAAAAGATGCGGAATGCCCGGCGACACGATGAGCGCGGACACGGTGTTGAACGCACCGTCACGGGTCAGGTCGTGCAGGGTGAACCCTTCGGCTTCGGCCCGGGCGCGCCCCTCCGCCCCGTCATCCCAGACCAGCGGCTGCGCGCCGCCCGCCCGCAGCGCCCGCGCGGCGGCCAGTCCCGACCGGCCCAGCCCCAGCACCGCCACATCCTGTCCTTCAAACCCAACGACCGGGATCATCGCGACGTCTCCATTCCCTTGGATTGCAGCCAAAGCCCGGTCATACGACCGGGTCAAGCGCCCCGACGGTCAAGCCGGAACCGGCTCTGCTGCATAAGCCGCATCGAAGAAGGCGCGTTCGCAGGCCACCGCGCGCCGGAACAAATCGGTCGCGGCCTCCTTGTCCGCAGGACTCAAATCATCCCAAACCGCATCGAGCTGATCCCTGAGGTATTGCACCACCCCTTCGAAACCGGGACCGGAATGCAGGTCGATCCATTCGGCATACCAGAAGGGCAGATCGGCGGGATAGGCGGTATAGCGATCCGCCCATGTCAGATAGCACCATTCGGCGACCACCAGCACCGCCAGCATGCGTTCATAGCGCCCGGAGTTCTGTGCTTCGGCCATCACGTCCTGAAAGGCGCTGGTTTGCGGTGCGGGCGGCGCGTTGCGTTCGGCATCAGACATGCCGAGCGCTTCGAAGCTACGTTGAAAATAGGTGTTTTCAGGCCCGGTCACCAGCGCCAGGAACTGCGCCCCAGGCACCGCGTCAGCAAGGCTGGGTGCCTGGGCGATGGCTGACGCGAGCAGGCGCACAAAACGGTCGATGAACTGATAGTCCTGCGCCAGGTACCATTTCATCTTTTCTGGCGGCAGCGAACCGCCGGCCAATTCACGGCAAAATACGTGATCGGTTGCGGCGTCCCAATCGGCGCGGCACAGGTCGCGCAACATGTCGGTGGCGGGCATGGTGTCTCCTACGGAAATCGTGACGTTCCTGATCTTCAGCGGATCTTCAGCGTCGCCAGCCCCACCAGCGCGAGGATCAGCGAGATGATCCAGAAGCGGATGACGATCTGCGGCTCCTGCCAGCCCTTCTTTTCGAAATGGTGGTGGATCGGGGCCATCAGGAAGACGCGCCGCCCGGTGCGCTTGAAATAGGCGACCTGGATGATGACCGACATGGCCTCGACCACGAAGAGGCCGCCGACCACGGCCAGAACGATCTCGTGCTTGGTGGCGATCGCAATGGCGCCGAGCGCGCCGCCCAAAGCCAGCGACCCGGTATCGCCCATGAACACCGCCGCTGGCGGCGCGTTGAACCACAGGAAGGCAAGGCACGCGCCGCTGATCGCGGCGGCGACGCTCGCAAGCTCGCCGGCGCCGCGCACATGCGGGCTGCCCCCGTCCCCGGCGCACCCAACG
>JAGQRU010000338.1 GCA_020425105.1 Paracoccaceae bacterium | reverse complement strand
CGTTGACGTCTTCGCGCACCATGCCCCGGCCCAGGCTGATCTTCTGCTTGGCATCGGCGGTCAGGCCGCGCGCCTTGCGGTTCAGCTCCGCCTCCATGCCGATCATCTTGGCGATGGTCTGCACCCGCTCGGCCACATATTGGGCGCTGGCGCCGCGGTTGCGCAGCGGGAAGGCCAGATTGTCCCGCACCGTCATGGTGTCGTAAACCACCGGAAACTGGAAAACCTGCGCGATATTGCGTTCGGCCGTGGGGGCGTGGGTCACGTCCTGCCCGTTGAACAGGATCCGTCCCTGACTGGGCCGCAACAGCCCCGAGATGATGTTGAGAAGCGTGGATTTTCCGCAGCCCGAGGACCCGAGCAGGGCATAGGCTTCGCCATCGGCCCAATCGTGGTTCAGCTCTTTCAGGGCATAGTCGTCTTCCGATCCGGGGTTCGGCAGATAGGAATGGGCGAGGTTGTCGAGAGTGATCTTTGCCATTGCCGTGTCCTCACGCCGCCAGCGCATAGGAGGCCGGCGCGACCAGCCGTCCGTCCTCGCCGAAGATGTAGATATGGCTTGGGTCCAGATAGACCTTCAGGTCGCGGCCCAGGGCCAGGTCATGCACCCCGTGGATCAGCCCGACCCAGCGGGCGCCATGGTGATCCAGATGGACGAAGGTTTCCGACCCGGTGATTTCGAACACCGCCAGATTGGCGGTGAATTCCAACGCCTCGGGGGTGTGCTGGAATATCTCCAGATGGTTGGGCCGGAACCCGGCCAGATAGCGCCCGTCATTCAGCCGCGCCAGCGGCCCGGCGGCCTCGATCGACTGACCGTCGCCGAACATCAGCTTGCTGCCGGTCTTGGCGATCTGCAGGAAATTCATCGGCGGGTCGGAAAAGACCCGCGCCGTGGTCGCGTCTACCGGTCTGCGGTAAACCTCGGGCGTGGGGCCGAACTGGGTGATGCGGCCTTCCCACAGGGTGGCCGTGTTGCCGCCCAGCAAAAGCGCCTCTTCCGGTTCGGTGGTGGCATAGACGAAGATGGCGCCGGAATCTTCGAAGATCCGCGGGATCTCGACCCGCAATTCCTCGCGCAGCTTGTAATCCAGATTGGCCAGCGGTTCGTCCAGCAGCACCAGCCCGGCATCCTTGACCAGCGCGCGGGCCAGCGCGCAGCGCTGCTGCTGGCCGCCCGACAGTTCCAGCGGCTTGCGGTCCAGCATCGGGGTCAGCTTCATAAGATCCGCGGATTTGCGCACGGCAGCGTCGATTTCGGTCGCGGATTTGCCCAGAATACGCAGCGGGGACGCGATGTTTTCAAACACCGTCATCGACGGATAGTTGATGAATTGCTGATAGACCATCGCCACGCCGCGGTCCTGCACCCGCACGCCGTTCACGTCCTTGCCGTTCCACAGGATGCGGCCCTTTTGCGGCACGTCGAGCCCGGCCATCAGCCGCATCAGCGTCGTCTTGCCCGACAGGGTCGGCCCGAGAAGGACATTCATCGTGCCCTTTTCCAGCGTCAGATCCGTGGGGTAGATATGTGTCCGGCCATTGGCGACCTTGGACACGCCTTCCAGCACCAGCGTCATCGCGGTCCGTTCTCCCTTTGTTGTCTTCCGCGCACCGCAGCCGGCACCGGATCGCAGGATCTTGTTATTCCGCAGCCGCGCGCAGCGATGCCGCGCAATGTGCGTCGATCCAGTCGTCCAGTGTCGCGACCTGTTCGGCGGTCAGACGCAGGCCCAGTTTGGACCGGCGCCAGACCACGTCTTCGGCGGTACGCGCGTATTCCTTTTCCATCAGCCAGGTCACTTCCCGGCCTGTCAGTGTGGCGCCGAAATCCGGGCCAAGATCGGCGGCGCATGTGCTTTGGCCCAGCATCCGGTGGGCGTCGGTGCCATAGGCGCGGATCAATCGTTTGGCCCAACGATCGGTCAGAAACGGATAATCGTGACGCAGTTTTTCGATCAGCGCGGTCACCCCGTCCACGGGGAAATCGCCGCCCGGCAGAGCCACTCCGGCGGTCCAGGGGCCCGGCATGCCGGGGAAAAAGGGCGCGATCTGGTCCAGCGCGCTTTCCGCCAGCCGGCGATAGGTGGTGATCT
>JAGQRU010000054.1 GCA_020425105.1 Paracoccaceae bacterium | reverse complement strand
AGCGTGGTCTTGCCGGTGCCGTTGCGGCCCACCAGCCCCACCTTGTGGCCGGTCGGAATGACGGCGCTGGCGCCTTCCAGAAGGGGGCGGCCTTCCACGGAATAGGATATGTCGTCGATACGCAGCATGCCCGCCGGTTATCAGAGCCGCCGAGGATCGGAAAGATCTGTTCAGTCCGTGTCAGGGATAAGCCCGGGCACCTGGGCGACCTGCGCTCGGGCATGGGCGACAAAGGCCGAAATTTGCGCCGGTTGTGGGCTGGTGTCGCGCCAGACCATGTGCAGGCTGCCGGGATCGAGCTTGTGTCCCGGCAGCAGCCGCTGCAGCGCGCCGGACGCAAGGTCGTTATGGACCAGCCATTCCGGCGCCAGCAGGATCCCGGCGCCGTCGCGGGTCGCATCGGCGGCGGTGCAATGATCCGTGATGGTGACCTGCGATGTCCGGCGCTGGATCTGTCGGCGGCCTTCTGGCGCGGTCAGGCGCAGCGTCGAGGACGGCCCGTCGGGCCGGGTCAGCACATGGACGTGGTTGACCAGATCAAGCGCGGTCGCCGGCGTGCCATGGCGCTCCAGATAGTCCGGCGCGGCCACGAGCACCTGCGGGACGGTCGCCAGCCGGCAATGCCCGGGGAAGCGCCCGGAACTGAAATCCTGCGCGATCACCAGATCCGGCGCGGGCCGCGGCGCGGCGGTGTCCGCCAGTAGCGCCAGATGATAGCTGACGCCCGGATGATCGGCCTGAAAGCCGCGCAACCACCCTGCGACCAGTCGGCGGCCAATCTCGGGCGGTGCCAGCACCCGAAGCATCCCCGAGAGATCGGAACTGACCCCGCCAAGACCGTCTTCCAGCGCGTCGAGCTGCGCAAGAAGCCGGCGCAGGGATTCATAATACCGCTGCCCATCGTCGGTGACCCGGGCGGCGCCGCCGCTTCGATCCAGCAGCTTGACCCCCAGCCGCGCTTCCAGCGCCGTCAGACGGCGCGACACGGAAGAGGTCTCCATGCCGTAATCGCGCGAGACCGCGCGCAGGGAGCCGAGCTCCACCACGCGCAGAAACAGGCGCTGATCCAGATAGCTGCTGCGCAACAGGGGCCTCAATATCGTTGCGTTTTACGCAACACCGTGGGGGCGTCGGCGCCTGTTTGCAAGAATAATTGCAACACTCGGCGGACAGGCGCCGGATTTCTCCGGCGAAGAGGGATTCGTCCTTTCTGGCATGCGCCAGCGGCAGGGTCACGCGTTTCAAAACAGCTATACAGCGCTTCAAGATGCTGCATCTTGCTGCATCCGCATAAGAATGACTAAGGAGTGTGCAGTTGCCTCCTTTTCAATGGGCGCGGCGCGTGGTAGCAGACCCGCAGCATCGCGCCGGGGGGGTCCGTGCGCGATCCCATTGTTGACGAGGAAGACACCGAAATGGCGACTGAACGTACCCTGTCGATCATCAAGCCCGATGCGACCAAGCGCAATCTGACGGGCAAGATCAACGCCAAGTTTGAAGAAGCGGGCCTGCGCATCATCGCGCAGAAGCGGATCCAGCTGACCAAAGCACAAGCCGGTGTGTTCTACGCCGTGCATTCCGAACGCCCGTTCTATGACGAACTGTGCGAATTCATGGCGTCGGGTCCGGTCGTGGTGCAGGTGCTGCAAGGCGACAACGCGATTGCCAAGAACCGCGAAGTGATGGGCGCCACCAACCCGGCAGACGCCGCGCAAGGCACCGTCCGCGCCGAGTTCGCTGAATCCGTCGGCGAAAATTCGGTTCACGGATCCGATGCGGCGGAAACTGCCGCGGTCGAGATTTCCTATTTCTTCTCGGGTCTTGAACTGGTCGGCTGACGCCGCGCCGCGTCAATGACGCCGATCTCTGCCAGGGCCGCGTCCAATCGGGTGCGGCCTTTGTCATGTGCGCCGCCTGCTTTCGACGCGGCTTTCAGCGCATCGAAACGCTGGCGCAGGGCCTCTTTCTCGGGGCCGGTGCAATCGGTCCACGGACGGCCCTGCAGGCCCATTTCGATGGCGTAATAGGCGATGAAATGCGGGCGCGTGCCCTGGGCCAGAAGCCGCGCATAGACCGCATCAGCCCCCAGGCGGCGCAGATCTTCGGCGGTCGTCACCCCCACTCGTGCCAAGGTTTCGGCCATCGCGGGCCCAATGTTCCGCACAGCGGTCACAGGGGTCTGAGGGGGTGGGGGCGTCATGGGCGCGCTCCTTTCTGCGAAAGGATTACCGCGCGCCTGACGGAAGGCAAAGGGTCAGATCATTGGGGGTCAGATCATGGCCCAGTCGGTGAAGACAAAGCTGCTGTTGCGCCCGTTCATGCCGGGTTTTGTGGCGGGCATCTTCGCGCTGCGGGGATCTGTTGCCTGCGGTGTCTGGGCGGGCAGGGGCTGGGTCTTGGTCATGGTACAGTCCTTTCACTCTCTCACCATCAACGAAGCAGTGGCGCGCCGGTTCCCCGGCATCTGCCAAGGCCGCCCGTCAGGGCAGCGGATAGAAGCGAAACCTGGGCAGGTTCAGATCGCGGCCCAATCCCGGAACACCACCGGACGTGCCGGACACGGCGGCACCTGCTGGGTGCGCGGCGACGGAATTTTCTGGCTGTCGGGGCTGGCGTTGGACTGTGTCATCGGGACCTCCCTGTCTCCTCTGTAACAATGACACGATAATTTAATTACAAAATCCAACCCATTTTGAAGCAATGGTTACCAAATGCGCGTGTGGGGCAGGAATCCCACACCCTGACAAGGGCTTACTCGCCCAATTGGCGACTGCCGAGGGCCTCAAAGTCACCCCCGTGCCAGCGCCGGAGGACCGTCGGCGAGTCGTGGCACTGAGGCCAATTCCGGGATCGGGAGCGTAGAAACGAGAGGCCATGGCGCCGGGTCCGGGCGCGGTTCTGAAGCTGGTGTGTCTCATCGTGCCGGTTCGAGGGCAGCGAGATACCAGGGAGGAGCAAGTGGATGCGCCGCCCTCGAACGACACCTTCAATCTGCGCGAGCTTTTGGGGTTGCTCCAGCGATGGAAGGGGCGCGGCCGGGTCGCGGACGACGTCAGGCAAAGAATAGGGCGAATTTTCTGGCAACTGCACGAAAATCAGACGGAAAGTCAGTCCGCGTCCAGTGGAATCACGTCAACGGATTGTGTGCTGAGGTTGTCGCCCGACATGCGCAGCACCCCGCGCACGGGCGAGATGTCGCCATAATCGCGCCCATAGGCGACCACGATATGGTCCTGACCGGCGAAGATCGCGTTGGTGGGGTCGTATTCGATCCAGCCGATTTCCTTGCCGCACCAGGCGCGCACCCAGGCATGCATGGCATCGGCGCCTTCCAGACGCGCCTGTCCCGGAGGCGGCGTGGTGCGCAGATACCCGCTGACATAGGCGGCGGGTATGCCAAGGGCGCGCAGGCCGGTGATCATGACATGGGTGAAATCCTGACAAACCCCGCGCCGGGCGGCGAAAGCTTCGGACGCGGGCGTTTCGACGGTGGTTGCGCCGGGCACGAAGTCGAAATCGCGGTTGATGCGTTCGCCCATCGCGACGACGATGTCGCGCACATCCATCCACGGTTTCGCGGTCTCTCGGGCGAATACGGTGATCGCGGCGTCGGTCTTGATCCGGGGCGAGACGCCCAGGAAATGTTGCGGCGCGCCCGGCAGAAGCGACGGCAGACTGTCCAGCTCATCGGCCAGATCCGGCAGCGTCGTGGCGAAGTTCAGCCCTTCGGGCACGGGGTCGCACTGGATCTGCGCCATCATGGTGATTTCCATCCGCGGATGCGGCGCGATATGTGTCACCATCGTGCCCAGATTGCCGAAGAAATCCAGCTGCGCGGCGGATTCGGCAGGCTCGGGCGTGACCTCAAGCGATTGCGACAGCAGGATCTGCCGGGGGGGCAGATGCGCGGGCGTGACCAGCACCAGATGCCGAGCATAGCCCACCGGGGCGGCATAGTCATGGGCGATGGTCAGGCGGATGTCATAACGCATGGCGGCCCTGTTCAGGTCAGATAGGTGGACAGAAGAAGATCCGACAGCCGCCAGATGCCTTCGCGCATGCCCAGCAGTTTGGCCGGCGTCAGCGTTTCGGGCGTTTCCACCGCCAGCCGGGTGTGCAGCTTCAGCGCCAGCCGCTGTGCCGGCGCCAGCCGCCCGTGATCCGATGCGCCGGGCAACTGGCTGATCTGGGTCTTGGCGCGGGACAGGTGGTAGAGGATCGAGCGCGGGTTGTCGTTGTCCAGGGCCAGAAGGTCGGCAACGCTGGTGGGAGACGCCACACCCGAATACCGCCCGCGATGCGCCATCGCGCTGTCGCCCAGTTCCAGGGCCAGATCGCGGGCGCCTTCTGGCGCGCCTTCCCGTGCCAGAGCCGCAAGAATGGCGGCCATGCTGGCGGCGCGTTCCAGTGACATCCCGAGGCTCAGAAACCGCCATCCCGTCGAGCGGTACATGTTTTCGTGCACCAGCCCGGCAAAGCCGGTGATCTTGCGCAGCAGGACAGAAACCTTCTGTGCAATCTCTTCTTCGGGGATGTTGGCGCTGGCATACCGGCGCGAGGTGTCGCCCAGATCCTGCAGGGTCATCGCCCCGTCCACCGACATCAGATCGCGCACGCGGCTGGCGCAGTTCAGCGCGCTGGCCAACGGGGATTCGAAGCTCAGCGCCATCACCGCAGACCGGCCACCGGCGCCCGGCGCCATCAGGTCGTGCATGGCGACCAGCAACGGATGGTTGCGCGACAGGCCTTCGGCGACGCGCGCGTGATAGGCCCGGAAGAGCCGCATATTGCCTTCCGCCCGTTCCACATAGCGGCCGAGCCAGAACAGGT
>JAGQRU010000053.1:1890-9255 GCA_020425105.1 Paracoccaceae bacterium | reverse complement strand
GCAGCATCACGCAGCGCACGTTTTCAGGCCCCAGGGCATCGGCGGCAATGGCCGCGACCAGGGCGCTGTCGACCCCGCCGGACAACCCCAGAACCACCTTCGAAAACCCGCTTTTCCCCAGATAGTCCTGCAGCCCGACCACCATGGCGCGATAGTCCTGGGCCAATGCGTCTGGGCGCGACGTCCGGTCGCCTTCGCCGATCCGCCAGCCTTCGGGCCCGTGCTGCAGGTCCACATGGGTCAGCGCGCTGTCGAAAACCGGCATCTGAAACGCCAGAACGCCGCCGGGGTTCAGCCCGAAACTGCCGCCGTCGAACACCTGATCGTCCTGACCGCCGACCATGTTCAGATAGATCAATGGCAGGCCGGTTTCGATCACGCGCGCCACCATGTGGTTCAGGCGTTCGTCGTGCTTGTCGCGGTGATAGGGCGATCCGTTGGGCACCAGCAGGATTTCGGCCCCGCTTTCGGCCTGCGCCTCGGCCACATCCGGGTGCCACGCGTCTTCGCAGATCGGCGTGCCGATCCGGATCGGCCCCAGCCGGTAGGGCCCGGTGATTGCCCCGGAACTGTAGAGCCGCACTTCGTCGAAAACGTCGGAATTGGGCAATTCGTGCTTGAACACCCGCGCCACCACATGGCCGCCCTGCAGGATATGATACCCGTTATAAAGCTTGCCTTCCGCCATCCACGGCCCGCCGATGGCAAGGGCCGGACCGTCCGCGCAGTCCCGCGCCAGCGCTTCCAGCGCCGCCATGCAATCGGCGACGAAGGCCGGTTTGCGCACCAGATCCTGGGTCTGATAGCCGGACAGGAACATTTCCGACAACGCCACCAGTCCGGCGCCTGCGTCCCGCCCGGCGATCCACGCATCCCGCGCCATGGCGGCATTTTCCTCCAGCGCCCCAAGACGTGGGTTCAACTGGGCAAGGGTGATGCGGAACGTGTCGGTCATGGGGCGCGGTCTCCTGCTCTGGCTCCTGCATAAATCGGCGGGCCGGTCAGGGGAAGCGGCTGCGCGCGGGTATGTTGCTCCCTCCTGCCCGATGATCTAGCACTTAGGGCAACAAGCAGTTGGCGAAAGGCGATGGGGCATGGCGGTTTCGATCCGGAACGCGCGGAAAATGGCGGCAGCGATGGCGCTGGTCTTGCTGACCGGCACGGTGGCGGCACAGGACGACGGCGGGGCGGTCACGCAGCAGTACACCAATGGCGGCGTCTATGAAGGCACCATGCGGGACGGCAAACCCCATGGCCAGGGGCGCTATAGCCTGCCCAACGGCTATGAATACGACGGCGCCTGGGCGGACGGCATGCGCACCGGCGCGGGCTTGGCGAAATTCGTCGATGGAACGGTCTATGAGGGCGACTTCCTGAACGGTCAGCCGCATGGGCGCGGCCAGATCGCGCTGCTTGACGGATCGGTGATCATCGGGACCTGGACGGACGGCGCGCTGAATGGCGAGGCCACCGCGACCTATGCGGACGGGTCGGTCTATCTTGGGGAGTTCGCCAACAACCAGCGCGACGGCCATGGCGTCTGGACCCGCCCCGACGGCTATTCCTATGACGGGGGCTGGAAAGACGGGCTGCGCACCGGCGCGGCGGTGATCGTCTATGAAGACGGATCGCGCTATGAAGGCACCATGCTGTCGGACCGCCGGAACGGCACCGGCAAACTGACCATGCCCGACGGGTTCACCTATGACGGCAGCTGGGCCGATGACCAGATGAGCGGTTATGGCCGCGTCGCCTATGTGAACGGCGATGTCTATGAAGGCGTGATGGTGCGCGGCCAGCGCGAGGGCAACGGCAAGATGACCTACGCCAACAGCGATGTCTACGAAGGTGCCTTCGTCGCCGATCAGCGCAACGGGATCGGCACGTTCCGCGGCACCGACGGCTATCTGTACGACGGCGCGTGGAAAGACGGCGCACATGACGGCAAGGGGCGGCTGGTTTACCCGGATGGGTCGATCTACGAAGGCGACTTCGCCGCCAATCTGCCCCAGGGCACCGGCCGGATCACCTATCCCAACGGCGACAGCTACGATGGTCAGTGGGCGGCAGGTGTGATCAGCGGTCAGGGCATCAGCCGCCGCGCCAATGGCGTGGTCTATGACGGCGGGTTCCAGAACGGCCAGCAGCAGGGCCAGGGCAAACTGATCGGGCCCGATGGCTACAGCTATGATGGAGAATGGGATCAGGGCGTGCGTCAGGGGGACGGCATCGCGATTTATCCCGACGGGGCGCGGTATGAAGGCGGGTTCCGCAACGATCAGTTCCACGGCGCGGGAAGCTGGGTACGGCCTGAAGGGCTCAGCTATACTGGCGACTGGGATGACGGCGCCATCACCGGCACTGGCCGCGTGACCTATGCGACCGGCGATATCTATGACGGTGCGCTGGTGGACGGCAAACGCGAGGGCCAGGGCGTCTTGACCTATGCCACCGGCGAGATCCTGAAGGGCCAGTGGCGCAACGGGGTTCTGGTTGACGGCGAAACGCTTCCTGCGCCCGCCGAAACGGCGCCGGCCGCAGCCGCCGAATAGCCGGGCCTTTTGCCCTTTCCGGCGCGCCCGCCGCATGGCAACGTGGCGCCGGAAAGGGAGATCCAGATGCCCATCACCACCGTTGTTTTCGATGCCTATGGCACGCTCTTCGACGTCACCGCGGCAGCGCGGCGCGCGGCCTCTGAACCGGAGTTTCCGGATCTGGCGGACACGTGGCAAGCCTTGGCCCGCGATTGGCGCGACAAGCAGCTGCAATATACGTGGCTGCGCGCGATCACCGGCTATCACACGGATTTCTGGCAGGTCACGGCGGACGGGCTGGACTGGGCGATGGAGGCCAACGGCCTTTCCGGCGCCGCATTGCGACGCCGCCTGCTGGACCTTTACTGGCAGCTTGAGGCCTATCCAGAAGTACCCGCGATGCTCGCGGCCCTGAAAAAGGCCGGGATGCGCACGGCCATTCTGTCCAACGGATCGCCCGCAATGCTTGACGGCGCGGTCCGCTCCGCAGGGCTGGCGGACCTGCTGGACGCGGTGATTTCGGTCGAAGACGTGGGGGTCTTTAAGCCCGCAGCGCGGGTCTACGATCTGGTGGAAGACAGGCTTCAGGTCCGTCCCGATAACGTGCTCTTCGTATCCTCGAACGGCTGGGACGTGGGCAGCGCGGCGGCCTATGGGTTTCGCACGCTTTGGGTCAACCGGACCGGCGCCCCGCGCGACCGCATTCCCGATGCCCCGCTGATGGAAGAACCCGATCTGTCGCGGATCCCCGATCTGGTCACCAGCCCCCTGACCCTGCCAGCCGTCATTCACGGCGCGGTGCAGCGGTTCACCAATTCCGACGGGCTGAGCCTTGCCTATCGCGATGAAGGCGACGGGCCGGCGCTGCTATGCCTGTGCGGGCTGACCCGTAACATGTCGGATTTCGATTTCGTGGCCCGGGATTTCAGCGATCGTGCCCGGGTGATCCGGCTGGACACCCGCGGGCGCGGCCAGTCAGATTACGATCCGACATATCTGAATTACGATCTGGTCCATGAAGGACAGGACGCGCTGGACCTTCTCGACCATCTGGGGCTGGAAAAGGCCGCGATCCTGGGCACGTCGCGCGGCGGGCTGATCTCGCATCTTCTGGCGGTGACCCACAAGGATCGGCTGAACGGCGTGTGTCTGAACGATATTGGGCCCGAAATCGACCCGGCGGGGCTGGCCTATATCATGACCTATCTGGGGGTCGTGCCAACCCACAAGACCTATGACGCCGCCGCAAGCGCGCTGGCCAACAGCACCGCCGCCGCCTTTCCCGGCGTGCCGCGCGCCATGTGGCGCGTGCATGCGGAACGGATCTGGACCGAAACCGCGGACGGGCTCGCGCTGCGCTACGACGCGAAGCTGCGCGACTCGCTCATCGAACAGTCGGCTACCGGCGATGTGGCGGATCTTTGGCCCTGCTTCGACGCGTTCGAAGGCCTGCCGCTGGCGCTGATCCGCGGCGCCAATTCGGATATCCTCAGCGCGGCGACGGCGGCAGAGATGCAGAGGAGGCGGCCCGACATGCTCTATGCCGAAGTCCCGCGGCGCGGTCATGTGCCGTTTCTGGACGAACCAGAGGCACAGAAGGTCATCGGCCAGTTCATTGGACGCCTGCCGTGACGCCCGATCTTGTCGCCGCCGCGCAAGCGCGGCTGGCCGGAAAGGTTCGGCAGACCCCACTGCTGGAGTCCCCCGGACTGAACCGGCTGGCGGGGCGCCGGGTGCTGGTGAAAGCCGAATGCCTGCAACATACCGGATCGTTCAAATACCGCGGCGCCAAGAACACGGTTCTGGCGCTGCAGGAGAACGGCCCGCTGACCGGCATTCTGGCCTATTCGTCGGGCAACCACGCCCAGGGCGTCGCGCGCGCCGCGCAGGAGGCCGGGCTGCCCGCGGTGATCGTCATGCCATCGGACGCCCCGCGCGCCAAGCTGGAGGGCACCCGCGCCTATGGCGCCGAGGTTGTGATCTATGACCGTTGGTCGGAAAGCCGCGAAGACATCGGCGCCCGGCTGGCGAAGGAACGGGATCTGACCCTGATCCGGCCCTATGACGAACCGCTGGTGATCGCCGGTCAAGCGACCGCAGGGCTGGAACTGGCCGCTCAGGCGCAGGCGGCAGGCGTGACGGCGGCCGATGTTCTGGTCTGCTGCGGCGGCGGGGGGCTAAGCGCCGGAATTGCCGTGGCGCTGGACCTCGCAGCCCCAGGGCTTCGGGTGCGCACGGTGGAGCCCGAAGGCTTTGACGACATGGCCAGGTCGCTGGACGCGGGTGCGATCCTTGCCAATCCGCCCGGCGGGCGCAGCTTGTGCGACGCCATCGTGACGCCGCAGCCGGGTGAGTTGACCTTCCCGATCCTGTCGCGGCTGGCGGGACCCGGACTGGCGGTTTCCGACGACGCCTGCCTGACAGCCATGGCCGCCGCCTTGCAGCATCTGAAACTCTGTGTCGAACCCGGCGGCGCGGCAGCCTTGGCCGCGGCCCTCCACCACAAGGATGCGCTGACCGGCGATGCGGTGATCGTTCTGGCCACCGGCGGAAATGTCGATGCCGCCGTGCTGGCCCAGGCGGTCGCCCGGCTTTAGATCGCCCGCCCGCGCGACGCTCAGGCGATGTGCAAGACGTGGACATTGCGCAACAGGACGCAGCGGTGTCAGCCGCAGCGCGGTCTACGACATATGCATGATTGTCAATGCCACAGTGAAATCGTATGCTATCTGAGCGCTTTCTTTCGGTTTGCACGACAGGTTTCAGCCCCGGGAAGACCGCATCCGGCCTTTCGGACACCTGCCCTATGTCGGCTTGTCGAGCCGCTGCCGGAAAAAGGCGCGCGCGACCGGGGCCGCATGATCGAGGATGCCGCACGGCCCATTGTGCGGTCAGGAAAGGAGGGTCACGTGAGTGCCATGAACGATCTGGCGAAAATTGACACGGCTTTCGGATCGGGCGCCCCGATCCCTCCGGAAATGGAAACCCATTCGGAACAGGCCGCGGCCTTCCTGAAGGCGCTGGCCCATGAAGGGCGCCTGTTGATCCTGTGCCACCTGAACACCGGCGAAAAATCGGTGACAGAACTGGAAAAACTTCTGTCGCAACGGCAGGCGGCGGTCAGCCAGCAGCTGGCCCGTCTGCGGATGGAGGGACTGGTGAAATCGCGGCGCGATGGCAAGACGATCTATTATTCGCTTGGCGATGAGCGGTCGCAGCGGATGATCGGCCTGCTTTACGACATGTTCTGCGCGAAGGGCGACTGACCCGCAGCCGCAAGCAATGACCGCAAGGGCGGGCTGATTAAAGCGTCAGCCCATCCCGCTTTGACCAAGCGCGGTGTTGGTATCCAGAAAGCATTGGGCGAAGACCGGCGTGCTGGCCGCACCCAGCGCACGCGCGTTGGCGCCGACGGTGCCGCCAACCACATTGGGCCGGATGATGCCGCGTGTGTCCAGCGTCGCCAGATGCCGCGCGACTTGCTCCACCAGCCGGTGTTTGACATCTGCGGGGAAGGCCCCGTCGATCAGGATTGCCTCGAAATCCAGAACGGCACAGACGGTGACAGCAGCCTGCGCCAGTTGCAGCGACACCGCGTCGATCCACGGGTCGAGTTGCGCGGGAAAATGCGACCAGTCGGGTGGCTTGCGCCACAGGGTTTCACGATCGTGACCCGCCGCGCAAACCGCCGTCTCCAGCAGGTGGATCGATGCGGTATCGATCAGTTGCTGCACCCCGTTCGTGCTGATGACCGGCAAGGACCCGAACGCACCCGCGTTTCCGTGCATCCCCTCGACAACGGAATCGTTCAGCACCACCCCCCCGCCGATGAAGGATCCCAGAAAAAAATACGCATAGTTGCGATAGGATTTCCCCAGACCGAACACATGTTCGGCGCGGCAGGCAGCCGTGGCATCGTTTTGCACGAAGACCGGCAGATCGGTGAATTTGGTGACCAGATCCGGATAATGCAGGTCCTGCCACGCCATCATCGCGCCCGGCGGCGCGCCCACGACCTGGTCCCAGTTCCACAATTCAAATGGTGTCGCGATGCCGATGCCCGCGATACGGTTCGCCTGTCCGCCCGGCAACTGCTGCTGAAACGCCGCCAGACCTTCTTCCAAAAACCCGAACACCGCATCAGGCATCGGATAACCATATGTCATATAACGCTGCGCGATCACCTCGCCGACAAAGTTGACCAACAGCAGATCCGCGGTACGCCGCCCGATCTTCAGCCCCACCGAGTGCAGCCCGTCCGGCGCCAGCCCGATGGGCACGGACGGTTTGCCAACCTTTCCACGCTGCGGCGCCCCCTTCGACACCAGACCTTCCTGTTCCAGCTTGCGCAGGATGACCGATACGGTTTGCGGCGAAAGCCCTGCCAGCCGGGCAATATCGCTTCCCGGCAGCGCGCCATGGCGCTGGATCATCGACATGAGCAGGCGCTCGTTATGATTGCGCAGCCGGTGCTGATTGGCCCCTTCTGCGGGCATGCGGATATCCAGATCGTCCACCATGTTCTCCTCCGACCTTCACTCTGCGGCAGACCATTTAATAAATCAAGTTGATTTATTTATTGACCCCAAGATAGAATCTGCGTAATTCAATAGCAATCCGGCGCACCCCTGCCCGGAGACTCGCTCTGTGCCACAGCGGCACATCCACATCGTGTTTGGGAGGACACAATGAAAACACTCGTCTCCAGCAGCCTGTTGGCTCTCATGGCCATGTCCGCCTCCGCGCAAGCCGAAAGCCATGGCGGCTTTTCGGCCTGCCTGATCACCAAAACCGACACGAACCCCTTCTTCGTCAAGATGAAGGAAGGCGC
>JAGQRU010000053.1:0-1799 GCA_020425105.1 Paracoccaceae bacterium | reverse complement strand
GCATCGCCGACGGCGCCAAGGGCATTCTGCTGACCGCCTCCGATACAAGCTCTATCGTGACGGCGGTCGAACAGGCCCGCAATGCCGGCCTTGTGGTCATCGCGCTCGACACTCCGCTGGATCCGGCGGACGCGGCCGACGCCACTTTCGCCACCGACAACTTCCTCGCGGGCGAGCTGATCGGGAAATGGGCCGCTGCCACGCTGGGCGACGATGCCGCGAACGCCAAAATTGCCATGCTGGATCTGGCCGTGAGCCAACCCACCGTGGGCGTGCTGCGCGATCAGGGTTTTCTGCAGGGTTTCGGCATCGATCTGGGCGATCCCAACAGATGGGGCGATGAAACCGATCCGCGTATCGTCGGCAACGATGTCACCGCGGGCAACGAAGAAGGCGGACGGAAGGCGATGGAAAACCTTCTGGCCAAAGATCCGATGATCAACGTGGTCTACACGATCAACGAACCCGCCGCCGCGGGAGCGTATGAGGCGCTGAAATCCTTCGGCCGCGAAAACGACGTTCTGATCGTCTCCGTGGACGGCGGCTGCCCCGGCGTGGACAACGTGGCCGATGGCGTGATCGGCGCCACGTCGCAGCAATATCCGCTGCTGATGGCCTCGCTCGGCATTGAAGCGATCGCGGCCTGGGCCAAGGACGGCACGAAGCCCGAGCCGACCCCGGGCAAGGACTTCTTCGACACCGGCGTCGCGCTTGTGACGGACAAGCCCGCGGCGGGCGTCGAGTCGATCTCGGTGGCCGAAGGCAAGGACCGCTGCTGGGGCTAACCCCTGGTTAGGGCCGGGGGCGCGTCCCCCCGCCCAGACGCGACCGGCCCGCCAGTTGCCTTGCGCATATCCGGGCAACAGGCGGCGCCGGCGCATCCGACCATCTTCCTAGGGGGAAAACCCATGCCCGAGACCGCCTCAAAGGGGCAGGACTTCGAGTCCTCTTTGTCCCAGGCCTCCAAAACAGTGGCCAAATTCGACGACCATTCAAAAAGCTTCGTTCACCGGCTGCAGCACGCCCTGCATCAGACGCCATCTCTGGTACCCCTGATCGTGCTGGTTCTGTCGATCGCGATCTTCGGTCTGCTTCTAGGCAGCAAGTTCTTTTCGCCCTTCGCGCTGACCCTGATCCTGCAACAGGTACAGATCGTCGGCATCCTGGGCGCGGCGCAAACGCTGGTGATCCTGACCGCAGGCATCGACCTGAGCGTCGGGGCGATCATGGTGTTGAGTTCGGTGGTGATGGGTCAGTTCACCTTCCGCTATGGGCTGCCGCCGCTGCTGTCGATCCCCTGCGGATTGCTGTGCGGCACCGCCTGCGGGTTCGTCAACGGCTGGCTGGTCGCGAAGATCAAGCTGCCGCCCTTCATCGTCACGCTGGGCATGTGGCAGATCGTGCTGGCGACCAATTTCCTCTACTCCGCGAATGAAACCATTCGCTCGCAGGAGATCGAAAAGAACGCCGCCCTGCTGCAATTCTTCGGCACCAAGTTCAATCTGGGCGGCGCGGTCTTCACCGTCGGTGTGGTCTTCATGGTGCTGCTGGTGCTGATCCTGGCCTATGTCTTGCGCCACACGGCCTGGGGGCGCCATGTCTATGCCGTGGGCGACGATAGCGAAGCGGCGGAATTGTCGGGCGTCGAAACCTCTCGCATCCTGATTTCGGTCTATATGCTGTCGGGCCTGATCTGCGCCTTCGCCGGCTGGGCCCTGATCGGGCGCATCGGGTCGGTGTCTCCCACCAGCGGGCAGCTGGGGAATATCGAAAGCATCACCGCCGTGGTGATCGGGGGC
>JAGQRU010000052.1:11586-13855 GCA_020425105.1 Paracoccaceae bacterium | reverse complement strand
GAGCTGGATTTCGAAGGGGCGCTGACCGAACGGGTCGGGCTGCTGGCGGGAATGGATGCGGGCGTCATCGACCGGGTCTATGCGGAGCGAATCACTCTGGCCGCGGGCGGCCGTGCGCTGGTGGCGACGATGAAGGCGCGCGGCGGGTATTGCGCGCTGGTGTCGGGCGGGTTCACCGCCTTCACCGAAAAGGTGGCCGCGGCGCTGGGTTTCGACGAGCATCGCGCCAACACGCTGGCGGTGGCCGAGGGCAAGCTGACCGGGGTGCCGGTGCGGCCGATTCTGGGGCGCGAGGCGAAGATCGCCGCGCTGGAGGACATCACCGCGCGGCTGGGGCTGGCCGAGGCCGAGGTGATGGCGGTGGGCGACGGCGCCAACGATCTGGGGATGCTGGGCCGGGCCGGGGCCGGGGTTGCGCTGCATGCAAAGCCGTCGGTCGCGGCGCAATGCGATCTGCGGATCAACCATGGCGACCTGACGGCGCTGTTGTATATTCAGGGCATTGCACGGGCCGATTTCGCGGCCTGACCGGAAAGGGCGAAGACCCTTTCGGCGCCGCGCGGATTTCGCTAAAGTGCGCGTATGAGGCGCGGGGCCTCGGAAAACCGGGTCAACCGGCGCAGGCCCCCGAGAGAGCAGATTGCTGGAGGCATTGAGACCATGAAGCCAAGTTTGCGGGCAGGTCTGGTTGCGGCGCTGTGTCTGGCTGCCGGCGGAGCCGTCGCCCAGAGCGAAGCGAAGAACGTGGCCGTGAAATCCGATTGGACCATTTTCGCGGAATCCGAACCCAAGCAGTGCTGGGTTGTGTCGGCACCGAAAAAGACGGTGAACACGAAGGATGGCAAGGTCGTGGCGGTGCGCCGCGGCGACATCTATATGTTCGTGTCCTTCTGGCCGAACAACAGCAAGCTGGGCGAGGTGTCGTTCCTGGGCGGCTATCCCTTCGCCGAGGGATCGACGGTGACGCTGACCGTCGGGGACGCGAAGTTCGAGTTGTTCACCGATGGCGAGGTCGCCTGGGCGGCCACTCCCGAAGACGACCGCCGCATCGCCACGGCGATGAAGCGCGGCGTCGAAGCGGTGGTGGCGGGGCGGTCGTCGCGCGGCACGCGGACGTCGGACACGTTTTCGCTGATCGGGTTCACCGCCGCCTATGACGACGCCATGGCGCGCTGCGGAAGCTGACGCGGCAGGCAGGTCCGGCGGACGGAAACGGGTTTGCGCGGCGGGATCTTCCCTAAGCCGCGCAAAAAGGCTATGACGCCTTCTGCCTTAAGCGAAAGACCCGCCATGACCGCCACCGCGCCCATCACGCAAGACGTTCTGACCCTGCCGCGCGCGCTGCCCGCCGGGGACAAGACCAATCTGGTCGGGCTGACCCGCCCGGCGCTGCGCGACGCGCTGATTGCCGCCGGAACCCCGGACAAGCAGGCCAAGATGCGGGTCGATCAGGTCTGGCAGTGGATCTATCAGAAGGGCGTGCGCGATTTCGGCGCGATGACCAATCTGGCGAAAGCCTATCGCGCGCTGCTGGCCGAGCATTTCGTGGTCGAGGTGCCCGAGATCGTGTCGAAACAGGTCAGCAGCGACGGCACGCGGAAATATCTGGTCCGGATCACCGGCGGGCATGAGGTCGAAACGGTTTACATCCCCGAGGAAGACCGCGGCACGCTGTGCATTTCAAGCCAGGTGGGCTGCACGCTGACCTGTTCGTTCTGCCACACCGGCACCCAGCGTCTGGTGCGCAACCTGACCGCGGCCGAAATCGTCGGTCAGATCCTGCTGGCCCGCGACGATCTGGGCGAATGGCCGGAACCGGGGCGGGTGCCGAAGGACGAAACCCGGCTTCTGTCCAACATCGTTCTGATGGGGATGGGCGAGCCGCTTTATAATTTCGACGCGGTGCGCGACGCGATGAAGATCGCCATGGATGGCGAGGGCATCAGCCTGAGCCGCCGCCGCATCACCCTGTCCACCAGCGGCGTGGTGCCCGAAATCGGCCGCACCGCCGAAGAGATCGGCTGCATGCTGGCGGTCAGCTTCCATGCGACGACGGATCCGGTGCGCGACACGCTGGTGCCGATCAACAAGAAATGGAACATCGCCGAATTGCTGGACGCGCTGCGCGCCTATCCGAAGCTGAGCAATTCCGAACGCATCACCTTTGAATACGTGATGCTGGACGGGGTGAACGACAGCGATGACGACGCCCGCCGCCTGATCGACCTGATCAAGGGCATCCCGGCGAAGATCAACCTGATCCCGTTCA
>JAGQRU010000052.1:0-11540 GCA_020425105.1 Paracoccaceae bacterium | reverse complement strand
ACAACCGCATCCGCGCCTTTGCCGATATTCTTTACAAGGCGGGCTATGCGAGCCCGATCCGCACCCCGCGCGGCGAAGACATCATGGCCGCCTGCGGGCAGCTGAAATCGGCCACGGAACGGGCGCGGAACGCGCGGCGCGCGGCGGCGGAGTAGGGAGCTGACCGCTGCTTGCAAAGCAGTTTTGAGATAGCCGGCTAGCAGCCGGAATAGTTCTTATTTCCGCTCGCCGTGATGGTATAGGTGCCGCCCCTTGGTCCTACATAACAATGAGGCGAGTATGTTCTTTGTGGCGCATAGGTTTGGCGTCGTCGTTTCTTCGCATCGGTTGCAATCCGCCGGATCTGTGTTCCCCATTCACAAGCCAGTCCGTCACCGTCGGCATCAAGATTGTGTGGATCTTTCATAGGGCCACCTGATTGGATAAAGTACCTTTGAGCTGCCCCAGCTGTCGCAAAGTCACTACAGTTTTTAAGATCGGCGTTTATTGTTGTCGATGCCCTCACGTATCGAGATATTCCGACGTTGTTTGCCGTCTTCTGTCCGATATAATAGTCGAGAAACGTTTTTTCCCCACGGGCAACCAGTTCAGTCTCAATCAACGACAAGGCAATCGGCGATTGACTGCGGCCATACTCAAGCCAGAGCTCTGTCGAGCTTTTGTTTTCAATTATTTCAACCATCCGCGTCGGATTGGTCGCCGTGCATGCTGCAAGCATGCCAAATGAGGCCAATGCAGAAGCTGCAAACAGCCTGATTACGGGAATGGACACGTATCTGCATTCTGCTGCTGCGCTGGTCGGCCAATAGCCTGCAAGTGCCGAAAAACATTTTTGGATCACGAAAGTTCTCACGCCTTCCCAAGAATGTTGACTCATATCCCTGCTGGTACTCGAAGTAACTTAGGCTGAACTGCTCCGGCAACTTATCGAAGCGATGGGGTATAGCTCAAGCGGCTGTGCCCCTCACACCCGGATCAGCGAGCCGAAGATCGTATCTGTGTGCATTTCCAGATAGATGCGCAGCCACGGGGTGAAGCGGGCCGGGCGGCGGGCAACCTCGGCGGCCAGATCGTAAAGGCCGATCCATTCCACCTGCATGACCTCGTCGGGGTTGGGCGTGACGGTCAGCGTCTTCGGTGCGGCGGCCAGAAAGATGTCCACGACTTCGTGTTCGATCATGCCGTTGCCCACATCGGCGCGGTATTCGACCGTGTCGCGTTTGGCCGGATAGATCCCGGTGATGCCCAGTTCTTCGTTCAGCCGCCGCACGGCGCAGTCCGACGCCGATTCGCCCCAGCGGGGATGGGTGCAGCAGGTGTTCGCCCACAACCCTGGCGTGTGGTATTTGGACATGGCGCGGCGCTGGATCAGAATGTTCTGGCCGTCCACGATGAAGACCGAAACGGCCTGGTGACGCAGGCCGCGCTTGTGCACCTCCAGCTTTTCAACCGGGGTTAAAGTGCCGTCGACCCATGCGGGTATCTGTTCGGTCATCGGTCCAGTCGGGTCCTGAAGCGTCGGTGCTGTCAGTTGCATTCGCGGAAAGGCTTCCCGGGTGATGTAATCGGGATGTCCGTGGGTATGCACCCCGGCAACATGACACAGGGCACGCGGCAGAACGCCCGTGCGGGCGCCGACTTAGCCTAATGTCCAGTTGAAATCTTTGCCGAAACGCGCAACTCGTTAGGAATCGAACCAAGACCGGTCCCTGTCCTGCGCGGAGGACCGACAACCAGGGAGCAAGATATGAAAACGATCCTCATCTCCGCGGCCATTGCCGCGCTGTCCGCGACGCCGCTGCTGGCCGAAAGCCATGCCTCGGGCGATGCCGCCGCCGGAGAAAAGGCGTTCAAGGGCTGTCAGGCCTGTCACGTGGTGGTCAACGATGCGGGCGAAACCCTGGCGGGCAAGAACGCCAAGACGGGGCCGAACCTCTATGGTGTTGCGGGCCGTCACGCGGGCGCGGTCGCCGATTTCAATTATTCCAAGGGCATGGTCGAATCCGGCGAGGCCGGGCTTGTCTGGGACGAAGCCAGCTTCGTGGCCTATGTCCAGGACCCGACCGGCTTCCTGCGCGAACACAGCGGCGACGCCAAGGCGCGGTCGAAAATGTCGTTCAAGGTGCGCAAGGAACAGGAGGCGATCGACCTTTACGCCTATCTGTCCAGCCTGGCGCAGTAAGCCGGCGCGCATCGGCGGTTTCGGGGCTCCCGTCCGGGGGCCCCTTTGCGTTTGCGGCGCTCAGAAGCTGCAGGCCAGCCCCAGGGAATAGCCGCGCAGATGTTCGCCCTGCGTATAGCGGAACACCAGCCGCGTCGTGGTGACCCAGGGCACCCAGGTTTCGGCCAGGTCGATTTCGCCGCCAACGCCGATCTGGGCCAGCCAGTCTTCGTCCAGGATCGTGCCCTGATCGCCAGGCAGGTGGGACAGCGACGCTTCGGTCACCACGCGGACGGGGCGGTCGAAAAGCTCATACCCGGTGGGAATGCGATAGCGGGTCCAGAGCGCGGTGGTGATCGCCTCGGCCGATCCCATCAGGTCCTTGTCGCCGCCGATGGGTTCGATATGCAGCTGCGTGTGGCGCAGGGTGACGTCCAGTTCATAGTCGTTCTCCCACCGCTGGTTATAGGCGAGCGTCAGCGACCCGCCGACCCCGCCCGCCGTCACCCCGCCGCTTTTCAGGCTGTTGACGTCGAGCCCCAGCCGGTCGCCGATCACCTTGGCGGCGACGGAAACGTCGGTCTGGGTGCGGCCCAGCATGATATGGACCTGCGGGCGCAGGACGAGGTGTTCGGTCAGATCGAACTCATATCCGATGCCGCCCGTGGCCGCGACCGAGGTCCATTTCAGCGGCATCTGCGAGGTCTGCCCCCGGTCGCTGAGCAGCAGCACCGGGTCATAGCGGTTATAGCCGATATAACCTTCCAGATAGACCGGGAAATCGTCCGAAATCCGGAACCCGCCGCCCAGCTGCGCGGCCTGAAAATCGTTGCCCCGGTTGGGGTTGGACCCGGTGTCCAGCACCAGCGCCGACGCGGTTTCCGACGGCACCGCCGCCAGCCCCAGCACCGCCAGCGCGCCTTCGGTATTGCGGCGCAGGAAGGTGCCGTAAGCATCGTCCAGCGGCCCGGCCGCCGCGGGCGCGGCGCACAGCAGGGAGGCGGTCAGGGCGAAAGCGGGAAATCGGAACATGGCAATGCCGGAATGCGGAGTTTGAGAACCTCTAGCAGTCTGCCGGAACGCTGACCAGTTCGCCGTGAGTATCGGCGCACGCGCTCAGCGCCCCCGCCGCGGTCCCGGGGTCTTCGACAGGAAACCGGGCGGGCGTTTCGCCACCCAGGCGCGGAATTTCGCAAGGCGGGGATGGGCGCGCAGGGCGTCGATGCTGGCATAGTTCCGCGCCAGTTCGGTTTCCGACATGGTGGCGTGGATCTCTTTGTGGCAGATCTGCGGGCTTATGTAGCAAGCGCACCAAGCTGGATCTGAGTCGGTGACTTTGATTGCTGCCTGTTTCACACTTTTTTGCTGCATACAGCTAGAATGGCATAGACCGGAGGGGGGAAATCGTCACTGGGAGGCTGTTCCCGAGAAGGTCGGAAATACTTGGTCCGTCAATCATCTTGAACCCATCGACCTGAGCAAAGCCAGTGACAGTGTGTCCGCCGGGTTCAATTCCGCCGTCGTATGTGGCGGTCACCGCAAAAGTAATCGTTCGTGCAACATCGTTGTTTCTTCCAGTGGGCTCCATGAAGTTTCCAAATACAGACGTGCTATAGCTTTCGCCCGGGAAGAGAACGCTTCCAATTTTCAGGCCCGATGCCAAGGACTCAGACTGTCTGCATGCCTCAATGAACACACCTCCATGGGGCTCGGGCCCAAAGTGCCTAAGATTAAGACCGGCACCATGCCAGACGCCTGCCGCAGGCGTTTTTCCGAGATTTGTAACGCTAATGTCGATTTTCAAACTTATGCGACCGTCATCGCTACCAACAATCGGGCCGCACCCCGTGATTTGAATTTTGAGCCAAGGTCGTTCTGCTTGCCGCATTATCCTGTTGGCGGCAGCGGCGGCCTCAGCTGCTTCTACAGCGGCTTGGTTGGTTCTATTGGCAGACCGCAGGGTGAGCACAAGGACAGCAGTGGCGGCAATAGTGAAGAATGCCATGATCCACTGTGCCAGCGTATCGCTCGGGCTAACAAACGTGCCGATCAGAGAGTCCCAAGTATATCCTATCTCATTGTAATCGTGGTTGCTCTGGGCTTTGGCGGCTTGTTCTTCGTCGTTGCGCGCTCGATAGTCGAGCCAAAGGAATAAATTGAGAGCAATGCCACCCCCAACGACTAATCCAAGTGCAAATGCTCCGTTTCTATAGCTGTCAGGCATTGCAACAAGAATGCCGCTGAAAACTTTCCCCTGGATAGCTTGTTCGCGACATTGATCTCCTTCTCGGCGATTCCAATATCCGCCAGCCTTTCAACAAGCTGGCCGTATGTCACGCCCTTCCGTTTCAACTCGGCCTTGAGAAGGTTTGAGGCTCTCGACTCCCACTCGGTTTGCGTTGGCATATCGTCCTCGATAGCAAAACTAGCATATCCGATATATAACCTATTGAATGCAGTATGTCATGATACTATATGCGTTAGGAACCTAATGGAAACAGTATATCATGGCCCAGCACTTCCTTCTTTCAGCAGCATCTCGAACGCTCTCTTTGCGTTCGATTTACAAAGCTGGTGAAGATGCTGCCTATGAGACGTTCTGTGAGATGCGCTGGCCAGAGACGGGCGGGGAAGCCGTGTGCCCCCGCTGCGGCTGCTGTGAGACCTACAAGATTTCGACGCGCCGCAAGTTCAAGTGCAAGGACTGTCATCACCAGTTCTCGGTCACGTCCGGCACCATCTTTGCCAGCCGCAAAATGGACTTCGTGGACCTGCTGGCCGCGATCTGTATCCTTGTGAACGCCTCAAAGGGGGTGTCCATGGTGCAGCTTTCCCGCGATCTGGATTGCCAGTACAAGACGGCTTTCGTACTTGCCCACAAGTTGCGCGAAGCTATGGCGCAGGAAGTCCACACGGGCGAAGTGCTGAAAGGTCATGTGGAGATCGACGGGGCTTACTTTGGCGGTCACATTCGCCCTGAGAACGCGAAGGCTGACCGCAAGGACCGTCGCTTGAAGCGCCACCAGACAGGCAAGCGCCGCGTGGTCATCGCCATGCGTGAGCGCGAAGGCCGCACCCTGCCTTTCGTTGGCCGGTCTGAGGCCGAAGGCGTTGCTCTGGCGAATGAGAACGTCTCGCGCCTGTCCACCATGTCAGCGGATGAAGCCAGCCATTGGGATGAGTTGCACATGGGCTATCACGTTGACCGCGTGAACCACTCGGAAATGTACAGCGACCACGGCAAGCATACGAACATGGTCGAAAGCTATTTCTCCCGCCTGCGCCGCATGGTGCAGGGTCAGCACCATCACGTCAGCCCGCAATACCTGCACCAATACGCGAACCACGCCGCGTGGCTGGAAGACAACCGCCGCACTGATAATGGCACACTGGCGCAGATCGTGGTGTCAAACTCAATGGCAGCGCCAGTTTCGCGCAACTGGAAGGGCTATTGGCAGCGAGCAGCATAACGAGAAGAACGCAAAGAGAACTTGCATCGCTTGAACGACAGATTGCCGCAGTATATTGTCGGGATGTAGTGGGATGGACCGGGATTCACCACCACAGATCGTCCCGGCCCATATAATCTGAAAATCAGCGCCGCAGCGCTTTCTCCCACTCGCAGTATGCTTGCAATAGTCCTTGGAATCAAGGCTCGTCAAGCCGAATTGCTGCGGCGCGGCGCGCTGGGAGGCGCAACGCTATGCAATACTCGATGAAGCTAATCGAGCATGAAGTCCAAGGTAGCCCGGTCCAGCAAAGGGCCACCGATGGCTATATCAATGCCACTGCAATGTGTCGTATCGCCGGTAAGCGGTGGGGTCACTACCGCGAAAATGGGCAAACTCAGGCTTTTCTAGACGCCCTTGAGGCCGATGTCGGAATTCCGACATCGGAATTGGTCAAGTCCGTCAAGGGTGGTGATCCACGTATTCAGGGTACTTGGGTGCATCCGCAGGTGGCAATCAACCTCGCGCAATGGCTGTCGCCTGAATTTGCAGTTAAGGTCAGCAAATGGGTGTACGATTGGCTAAGTGGCCAAGGCACCCAGAGCGGTTATAGCTATCATCTCAAGCGTTACACGACCAATTTACAAAACGTCCCGTATGGTCATTGGACAATGCTTCAAGAAATGATGATCGGCTTAATCGGACCGATGGAGTCTCGCGGCTATGCTCTGCCAGAGAACATGTTGCCAGATATTTCGGAAGGGCGGATGTTCTGTAAGTTTCTGAGGGATGAATTGCACGTAAACACCGATGCACTTCCGACGTGTCGTCATGACTTTGAAGACGGTCGAGTTGTATACCCCAAGGCTTATCCGAACGCGCTGCTGCCCGCGTTTCGGGCGCACTTTTTTGAGGTCTGGCTGCCCAGAAAGGCCCAAGGTTACTTTGAAACGAAAGACCCCAAGGCCCTTGAGTACCTGCCGTTCTTGCTGCCTAAACCTGATGCAGCCTAACAGCATAGCTGGCCCTACGGGGCCAGCCTCCACACCCCTCCGTCACGCCGCACCATGCCTCGCTTCTGCATCACATGCAGGGCGAGATACACCCGTTTATAGGATTGCTTGAACGTTAGGTTGTCCCGGCTCTGAGTGACCGCCTCCGCGATCTGACGACCGGTTTGGGGTCCGCCCTTCAGCAAGCCAAGTATCAATGCGCGAAGTTCTCCGCGCTTGAACGCTTTCGGCCTCTTGTCTGGTATTGGCAAGCACTCCGGCTCAATTCCCTGCAGCCTCAGCAGCGCGTCTACATGCTCCAGACCGCTTTGTCCGTCACGGATGACAACGGATCTGAGATAGTGCAGGACGCTGACAACCGTTTCGTCTTTTATTGGGCGGAAGTAGTGGCGGGTCATGGCGAAATTCTAGCGCAAGGCGCTGGAAACCGATATGTTTTCCTTGGTGCGCTTGCTACATAAGCCCGCAGATCTGATGCAGCAGCACCGTCGGGCCGCCCTTGCCGCCGCGCAGTTTGGGCACGAGGTGATGCAGGCTTTGCGGCACGCCGGGCGGAATCGGGCGGTCGCACAGCGGGCAGATCGGGTCGGCGGGCGTGTCGTCGGTCATGAGCGAAGGATGGCATGCGGTGCCCGAAGGACAAGAGCAAGCGGACGCGCTGGTGATCGGGGCCGGCCCGGCGGGGCTGATGGCCGCCGAGGTGCTTTCGGCGGCGGGGCGGCGGGTGCTGCTGGCCGAGGCCAAGCCGTCCATCGGGCGCAAGCTGCTGATGGCCGGGAAATCCGGGCTGAACCTGACCAAATCCGAAGACCCGGCGCGGTTCCTTGCCGCTTATGGGGACGCCGCCGACTGGCTGGCGCCGATGCTGGCGGCCTTTGGGCCGGAGGCTGTGCAGGACTGGGCGCAGGGGCTGGGCCAGCCGGTGTTCACCGGCTCCACCGGGCGGGTTTTTCCCGAGGCGATGAAGGCGTCGCCGCTGCTGCGGGCCTGGGCCGGGCGGCTGACCGCGGCGGGGGTCGGGGTCCGCACGCGCTGGCGCTGGCGCGGCTGGGACGGGGCGGCGGCGGTTTTTGACACTCCCGGCGGGCCGCGCCGGGTGCTGGCCGATGCCACGGTGCTGGCGCTGGGCGGCGCAAGCTGGGCGCGGCTGGGATCGGATGGGGCCTGGGCGCCGGTTCTGGCGGCGGCGGATGTGGCGCTGGCGCCGTTCGCGCCTGCCAATGCCGGGATCGTCGTCGCGTGGTCGGACCCTATGGCGCGGCATTTCGGCGAGCCGGTCAAGGGCGCGGCCCTGAGCGCGGGCGGGCAGGTGTCGCGGGGCGAATGGGTGATCTCGCGCCGGGGGATGGAAGGGGGCGGGGTCTATCCGCTGAGCCCGCAGATCCGGGCGGGGGCGGCGTTGACGCTCGACCTGCTGCCGGACCGGGACCCGGCATGGATCGCCGGGCGGCTGGCGCGGCCCCGGGGCAAGGCGACGCTGTCGGCGCATCTGCGCAAGGGGCTGAAGCTCGACCCGGTGCGGCTGGCGCTGTTGCGGGAGTTCGGCGGGGATCTGTCGGGGCCGCCCGAGGTTCTGGCCGCCAGGATCAGGCATCTGCCGGTGCCGCATCTGGGGCTGCGGCCGATGGATGAGGCGATTTCCACCGCCGGGGGGGTGGCGCGCGGCGCCTGTGACGGCGGGCTTATGTTGCGCGCCCGGCCCGGGGTCTTCTGCGCTGGAGAGATGCTGGACTGGGAAGCCCCCACGGGCGGCTATCTGCTGACCGGCTGTCTGGCCACCGGCCGCTGGGCCGGGCGGGCCGCCCTGTCATGGCTGGAGGGCGGCACGCTGACCGAGGATCTGGCGATCAGCCCGCGTCTGAACTGAGCGCCGCCTGACCCTTGGCCATGGCCGCCTGATAGGCCGGGCGGGCCTGCAGCCGGTCCAGATAATCGTCCAGCACCCGGTTGCCGATGTCGAACTTCGCCACCTTGGCCCAACTGAGGCAATGGCCGGTGACGATATCGGCGATGGTCATGGTGTCGCCCATCAGGAAGGGCCCGTGGCCGATGCGGGCAGCCAGCATCTTGGCCGATGTGGCGACCTCCCATTTCAGGCTGTCCTTGATCGCGGGCAGGCGCATTTCTTCCGGCAGCACGAAGGTATGCCGCGCGGCGGTCCAGATGCGCGCGTCGAATTCGTCCAGCGCGAAATGGGTCAGCCCGTCCTGGCGCGCGCGCTCAAGGCTGCCCGCCGGGAAGGTCAGCACCCCGTGCCGGTCGGCCAGATAGGTTAGGATCGCGGTGCTGTCGGTCAGCGCCTGACCTTCGGCGATCAGCACCGGCACCTTGCCCAGATCGTTATGCACCGTCACCGGTTCGCTGCGCGGCGGGGCCGGGTTCAGGTGATAGTCGAGCCCGGCTTCCTCCATCATCCACATCGCCCGGAAGGTGCGGGTGCGCGGGTATCCAATCAGCGTGTACATGTCATCGTCTCCCCAGGAAGGTCAGTCGGAAAAGGGCGCGTTCCACCAGCGCGTCCTGCGGCGCGGTGGCCCCGGCGGAGCGCAGCGCCAGATCGGTTTCCACCAGAATGGCCAGCGCGTCTTCCAGCCGGGCCCTGCCCCAGTGCTGGGCCTGGCGCTGCATGGCGGTGCGGCGCGGTCCGAAAAGCGGCGGGCGCAGGCGGGCGACGCCTTCGGACACGCCGCCCGGATGCGCGGCGATGGCATGCAGCACCCGGAAATGGCGCACGGCGCTGAGGCAGAGCAGCACCGGCGCGACGCCTTGGTCCTTCAGCCGACGGAAGGTGGTGCCGAGCGCGTCGCTGCGCCCCGAGGCGACCACCTCCAGCAGATCGTCGATCCCCGCTTCGGTGGACAAGGGCGCGATGGCGGCGATGTCTTCGGGGCTGACCGGCGTGCTGTCGCCCAGTTTGTAAAGCGCGAGCTTTTCCACCGTCTGGGCGAAGTCGCCGGGGTCGAGCACCTGCGCCAGCGCGGTCAGATCGTCGAGCGCCGCGCGGGGCAGGTCGCGCAGCCCGGCGGCGGCGAGGCTGGCGTCAATCTCGGCGCGGCTGGGCGGGTCGGCATAAACCGCCGCCGCATAGACCTGGGGGTGCGATTCGAAGAGCTTGCGCAGCGCCGATCCCTTGGACAGGTTGCCCGCCGTCACCACGATCTGCGCGTCGCCCGGGCGCCAGTCCTGCAGCGCGCCGGCGACGGCCTTGGCCAGCGTGTCGGGCGCCATGTCGACGAAGACCGCGCGCGGGCCGGGAAAGAACCCCTGCGCGCGGGTGGCATCGCCCAGGGCCGCCGGATCGCCGCGCAGGTCCCCGGCGGCCAGCCGGGTCAGGCGCATTTCGGCCTCGCCTTCCGGACCCAGAAGGGCGGTTATCACTTGCTGGCGTTTCAGGGCCACGCGCATGGCATCGGGACCATAAATCAGCAGCCCGGCCTTGCCCGCATCGGGGCGCGCGAAATACGCCGTGGCGTCGCGCGCCGACAGCTTCACCGGGTCAGCCCCGGGGTGGCCTGCAACCGGGCCACGATCTTGTCGGACAGAATCACCGACAGCCGTTCATAGGCATCCCGCGACGCGGCGCGCGTGGCGACCGACGATCCGGTGGCCGAATAGCTGGAAAAGCCGTCCACGGTGCCCGAGGTCACCACATCGCCCGTGGCCAGAACCACCAGCTGATAATTCGACCGCCCGATCAGGTTATAGCGGTTGGTGCTTTGCGCCGTGGTGATGGCGACGCGTTCGCTGCGGGTGCTGAGCGTATAGCTCAGCCGGAAATAGGGATCGGTCGGGGGGCCGAACCGGTTCTGCAGCGCCTGTCCCAGCGAAAAGCCGTAGATGCCGCCGCTGACCGCGACCTCGACCGAACCGTTCAGCGCGCGGCCGGTGCCGTCCGGGCCGTAGACCGGGGTAAACCCGCAGCCCGCCGCCGTCAGGGTCAGACCCAACAGAACGCCAAGCGCGCGGCGGCGCGGGACCGGGCCGCGGTCAGACCACGACATTGACGATGCGGCCCGGCACCACGATCAGCTTTTTCGGCGCCGTCCCCTGCAGCACCTTCTGCACCGCGTCATGGGCCAGCACCTGCGCTTCGATCGCGTCCTTGGCCATGTCGCGGGGCACGATCAGTTCGCCCTTGCGCTTGCCGTTGATCTGGATCGGCAGGGTGACCGAGCTTTCCACCAGCAGCGCGGGATCGGCCACCGGCCACGGCGCCTGCGCCACCAGCCCGTCGCCTTTCAGCATCGCCCAGACCTCTTCCGCCAGATGCGGGGTCATCGGCGCCATCAGCTGCGCCATGATTCGCAGCGCGCAGGCCCGGTCGGCGCCGGGGGCTTTCGACTTGGCCAGCGTGTTGGCCAGCCCGTAAAGCTTCGCCACGGATGTGTTGAAGGCGAAGTTTTCGATCCCGTCGGTCACGTCGCGGATGGCGCGGGCGGTGGCGCGGGCCAGGTCGTCATCGCCGATGGTCGCATCCGCGTCCGCGTCCGCGTCGGCCGCCAGATCGTTGGCCATGCGCCAGACCCGGCCCAGATGCTTGAACGCGCTTTCGGCCCCTGCATCGGTCCATTCCACATCGCGTTCGGGCGGGCTGTCGGACAGCATGAACCAGCGCGCGGTGTCGGCGCCGAAGCGCTTGATGATCGACACCGGGTCCACCACGTTCTTCTTCGATTTGGACATCTTGGCCGAGGGGATGACCTCGACCGCTGTGCCGTCCGCCAGCGTGCCGCCGGAGACGGTCGAGGGCAGGTGATAGACCGCGCGGCCATTGGCGTCGCGGGTCAGATAGATCTCGTGCGTGACCATGCCTTGGGTGAAAAGCGCGTTGAACGGCTCTTTCGCGGCCTCGGGCAGGTGGCCGCAGATCGCCATGGCGCGGGCGAAGAAGCGCGAATAAAGCAGGTGCAGGATCGC
>JAGQRU010000051.1 GCA_020425105.1 Paracoccaceae bacterium | reverse complement strand
TTGCCTTCGCGCAGCACCGGGTTCACCGCCGACCCCTTGATGGCGTCATAGCGCGCCTTGACGGCGGCTTCCGCGTCGTTCTTCGGGTCTTCGGGATAGCTCGGCACCTTATAGCCCTGCGACTGCAGTTCGGCGATGGCGGCGTTCAGCTGCGGGACCGACGCCGAAATGTTCGGCAGCTTGATCACGTTGGCGTCGGGCGTTTTCACCAGTTCGCCCAGTTCGGCCAGATCGTCGGTGACTTTCTGATCGTCGCTCAGCGCCTCGGGGAAGGTTGCCAGGATCCGGCCTGCAACCGAGATGTCCTTGGTGGCCACGGTGATGTCCGCCGCGGCAGCGAAGGACCGGATGATCGGCAGCAGGGAAGCGCTGGCCAGTTCCGGCGCTTCGTCTACGATGGTATACAAAATGTCCGGTGAAGTTTGATCTGCCATGTTTCTCCGCCCTTTCCGTCTTCTTAAGCGATGATGTCTGTCGCCACGTGCGCGGTCCGTCTCATGCGCGAAAACCGCCATGCGCGCGGTGGCTTGGGTATCGGCAGCAGGAATGCCAAAGCTCGGGTAGAACAGGACGCAGCGCAGATCAATTCGACAGATTGTGTTTTGATGGAGACATGATGCCACGCAGGGCAGCCTGCCGCGGCGAAAAGGCTGGTCTTCCCCGCGAAGCCTCGCAGGTCACCCACCTCGCGCGCCGCGCACGATTCGACGCTCGGGGCACCGGCACCAGGATCATCGGCCTCGATGATCAGCGCAGGCTGCCAGGCTGGCCGGATCAAACGAACGCGCGCACCTGCCGCAAACTGATCTGGTTTTGCGCAGCGCCGACATGAATGCGCGCCGCCGATCACGACCTGCGCAGCGGCGGTTGGCCTTGACCGGAGGCGGTGCTATCGTGCCGCCGAACGGACCGGACAGGGACCTCCCATGCTGCGCAAGCTTCTGACCATCGGCCTGACATGGGCCGTTTTTGCCCTTCCCGCATCGGCACAGACCGATTTCGAAACCCAGGCCCGGGCGGCCTATGTGCTGGATCTGGGGACCGATACGGTGCTGCTGGAAAAGCAGGCGGATGTGGCGCTGCCCCCGGCATCCATGTCGAAGCTGATGACGCTGCTGATGCTGTTCGAAGCCTTGCGCGACAACCCCAACATCACGCTCGATACCGAATTCGGCGTGTCGACCAAGGCCCGGCAAATGGGCGGGTCGACGATGTTCCTGAACGAACGCGACCGGCCCCGCGCCGAAGATCTGATCAAGGGCATCATCGTGCAATCGGGCAATGACGCGACGGTGGTGGTGGCCGAAGGTCTGGCCGGCACCGAAGACAGCTTCGCCCGGATGATGAACGCCCGCGCCAAGGAACTGGGCATGAACCAGTCGACCTTTGCCAATGCCTCGGGTTGGCCCAACCCGAACCACCTGATGAGCGTCCATGACCTTGCCATCCTCGCCCGGCATCTGATCGAGGACTTCCCCGAATATTATGGCTTCTTCGCCATGCCGGAATATCCCTATGACGGCCGCGCGCCGCAGAACCGGTTCAACCGCAACCCGCTGCTGAAGCTGGATCTCGGCGCCGACGGGCTGAAGACCGGGCACACGCAGGAAGCCGGCTACGGGCTGGTTGGATCGGCGCG
>JAGQRU010000050.1 GCA_020425105.1 Paracoccaceae bacterium | reverse complement strand
CCGCCAGCGCGCGC
Source organism: Paracoccaceae bacterium (assembly GCA_020425105.1). Lineage (GTDB taxonomy): Bacteria > Pseudomonadota > Alphaproteobacteria > Rhodobacterales > Rhodobacteraceae > Meridianimarinicoccus. Next base: position 7,369 of record JAGQRU010000050.1, on the reverse strand, counting down.
GAGGTGCCGAAAATGGCATAGGCCACCAGCGGCAGGATCGAGGCATAAAGCCCCATCTCGGCCGGCAGACCCGCCAGCAGCGCATAAGCCAGCGATTGCGGGATCAGCATGATCGTCACGATCACGGCGGCCACCACATCATTGGTCAGGGTATCGCGATTGTACCGGCTGCCCCAATCCAGGATGGGCATGAACCGGCCGAGGGATTTGACGATCATGGAACGCACGGGGCTTTCGGCCTTTCAACAAATGACGGCAGGGGCGCGCGGGACGCCCCCCTGCCGCGGGGAGGAGATCGTGATCAGCTTACGGAGACCTTTTCCGGCTTCGCCATCCATTCCTTGCCGCGCAACATGGCCAGCCAATAGATCGGCGGCAGGATCTGTTCTTTCAGCAGCCATGCGGACCGGGTCGGTTTGGTGCCGTCGATCAGCCATTTCGGGAAACTGGGCAGCAGCGTGCCGCCATAGCCGAATTCGGCCAGGACGATCTTGCCCCGCTCTACCGTCAGCGGGCAGGAGCCATAGCCGTCATACTGCGCCACCGGCGCCTTGCCCCGGATATCGGCCACCAGATTTTCGGCCACCACCGGAGCCTGCTTGCGGGCGGCGGCGGCGGTCTTGGCGTTGGGCGCGTTCATCACATCGCCCAGCGACCAGATGTTGTCGAATTCCTTGTGGCGCAAGGTGGCCTGATCCACATCGACCCAGCCCGCCGCATCGGCCAGCGGCGACACCCGGATGAAATCCGGCGCGGTCTGCGGCGGGACCACATGGATCATGTCGAAATCGACCTCGATCCGTTCCACCGGCGTGTCGGGCTTGGCCACATCGAACCACGCTTTCTTGGCGGGGCCGTCGATGGCCACGAGCGTGTTGAAGAAGTTCAGCTGCGCCTGATACTTGTCGATGTATTCCATCAGCGACGGGACATAGTCCTTCACCCCGAACAGAACGCCGCCCGCGTTGTGAAAGCCGATCTCGATATCCTTCAGCACACCGGTTCTGAACCAGTGATCGGCGGACAGATACATGGCCTTTTGCGGCGCGCCGGCGCATTTGATCGGCATCGGCGGCTGGGTGAAAATCGCCCGGCCCTTCTTCAGCCCCTGCACAAGCTGCCACGTATAGGGCGCAAGATCGTAGCGGTAATTCGACGTCACCCCGTTCTTTCCCAGCGTGTCCACCAGCCCGTCGATGCGGTGCCAGTCCAGCTTGATTCCCGGGCAGACGACGAGCCGTTTGTATTTCACCACCCGGCAGCCATCCAGAATGACCGCATTGTCCTGCGGCTCGAACGCCGCGACGGCGGACTTGATCCAGTGCACGCCTTTGGGGATCAGCGACCCCATGGTCTTGGCGGTGGATTTGGCGTCGAAGATGCCGCCGCCGACCATGGTCCAGCCGGGTTGGTAATAATGGATGTCCGCCGGGTCGATGATCGCGATCTCTGCCGTGGGACGGCGCGACAAGAGGCTCGCCGCGACCGAAATCCCCGCCGCCCCGCCACCGACGATAACGATGTCAAAGCTGGCATCGGCCATATCGACCGGCGTCTTGCCGCCATTGGCGATCCGGCGCACAACGCCGCCCATGTCATAGCCCGCAGCCTTGGCGGTCTGCAGGATCTCGGACACCGGCAGCTTGTTGGCGACGCTCAGCGACCACAGGGTGGCGCAGCGGGTTCCGGTCCGGCAATAGGCCAGCGCGGGTTTCGGCAGCGCTGACAGCATCGCGCCAAATTCCACCGCATCGTGATCCTGCACCTTGCCCTGTTCGATGGGCAGATACCGCGCCTCGAGCCCCAGAGCGCGGGCCGCGACTTCGATCTCCTCGAAGCTGGGCTGATCCGCGGCCTCGCCGTCGGGGCGGTTACAGATGATCGACCGGAAACCTTGATCCGCAAGGGTCTTCAGGTCGTCCGGCATCAGCTGCGAGCTGACCGACAATTCTGGTGAAATGGATTTGGGATCCATAGGGGCGCGTCTCCTCATTCGCGGTGGGGGCAGAACCTCTGGCGGGTTCCCGTCGCAAGCGCGGGGCCTGTTCGGGCCCCGCAAAGCCAGGCGTCACAACGTGTTGACCGGAACCTTCAGCATCGGTCTGCCGTCCTTGTCGGCCGGGATCTCGCCCGCGCGCATGTTGACCTGCAACGACGGGATGATCAGCCGGGGCATGTCGAGCTGCGCATCGCGTTCGGTGCGGAACTTGACGAAGTCTTCCTTGGTCTTTCCAGCGCCCACATGGATGTTATGCGCCTTCTCGTCGGCGACGGTGGTTTCCCACTGAATGTCGCGCCCGTTCGGAGCATAATCGTGGCACATGAACAGCCGCGTTTCGTCGGGCAGCGACAGCACCTTCATGATCGAATCGTACAGCTCGCCCGCATCGCCGCCGGGGAAATCGGCGCGCGCCGACCCGCCATCGGGCATGAAAAGCGTATCGCCCACGAAGGCCGCGTCGCCGATCACATGCACCATGCAAGCCGGGGTATGACCGGGCGTGTGGATCGCGAAGGCATCCAGTCCACCGATCTTGTAGGTGTCACCTTCCGAGAAAAGCGCGTCGAATTGCGACCCGTCCCGCTGAAATTCAGTGCCTTCGTTGAAGACCTTGCCGAACGTATCCTGCACGACGGTGATCTTTTCGCCGATGCCGATCTTGCCGCCCAGCTTCTGCTGAATATACGGCGCGGCGGACAGGTGGTCTGCGTGGACATGGGTTTCCAGCAGCCATTCCAGCTTCAGCCCGTTGTCCTGAATATAGGCGATGACCTCATCGGCATTGTCATAGGTGATGCGGCCGGCGGCATAATCGATATCCATGACGGAATCGACCACCGCGCACGCGTCGGATGCCGGGTCCTTGACCACATAGGTGATGGTATTGGTCGCCGGGTCGAAGAACGCCTTCACCTCCGGCTTGACGGCGATATTCACAGGGTAGTCGGCCATGGGGTTCCTCACAGGTGGGGCGGCAGAACGGGGGCGCCGTTCTGCCGGGACCAATCTTTATATTGCGATTTTCTAATATGGCATTTTCCGGGACGATGCGACACCGCCGCCTGCGGCATCCTGACCGTACCGGGCGCGGTCAGAGCTTGCAGGTATTCACGCCCAGCAGCCGATAGGCGGGGCAGAATTTCATCCCTGCGGTGGCCAGCGCAACCGCACCGACGACCAGACCGACCCAGAACATGGTTCCGGTGAACGTGCCTGAAAGCGCCAGCGCCAGCAGCACAAGACCGACAATCGCGCGCAGCATCCGGTCGATTTTTCCGACATTTGCAGACATGGGGTATTCTCCTTTGAAAGATGCCCCTCGCATACATCAAGATATGTCTGGCTTCTGTGACCATGTCACCAAAGCCCGACCGAAGGGATCACGCCTGCGCGAGCCCCCGCAAACCGGCGGCGTTGTCCACCTGGATGGTGCCCCGTGACAGGGTGATCCACCCGCGGCGGCGGAATTCCTGCAACTGGCGCGACACGACCTCGCGCGCGGTGCCCAGTTCGGCGGCCAGCTGCTGGTGGGTCGCGTTCAGCTTCCCGTCCGCCGCTGCCAGATCCAGCAGTTTCTGCGCCAGCCGGATATCCATGCGCTGGAACGCGACGTCTTCGATGACCAGAAACAGATCGGTGATGCGGCGCGAATACGAGGCGAAGACGAAGGCCCGGAATTCGGCCGACTGGGCCACAAGATCGTCGAAAACCGCGCGCGGCACCGCGACGGCCTCGATATCGGTTTCTGTCACGCCTTCGGCGGAATAGGCTTCATGCGCCATCAGGCAGGCGGTGGTCAGCACACAGCTTTCACCCGCATGGATCCGGTACAGAACGATCTGCCGGCCGCTTTCCGACAGGTGTTGCACGCGCACCGTTCCCGAAATCAGAAGCAGCAGATTGTCGGCCTCGCTTCCGGGGCCGAAGATGACCTGACCGGCGGGCACGCGCAGCACCTTGGCTTCGCGGTCCAGACGCGCGCGCAGGGCCGGATTTAGCTGCGACAGGCCGGAAAATCGTTCAGTCCACGTCATCCCATCCACTCCTTTGCCGCGGCGACCGGCGGCGCCCGGTGCGCACCTGCGACTCGGACCCGCAAGCGTCGGGAATCCCCTATCGACAGGGCGCCGTTAACCATGCAACGGTTTGCCCATGTGGCGCAAACTTCTGATCCTTCCCGGAGCCCTGACCTATCTTCTGGTGCTCTATTGGCTGTTCACCCTGGCCTTCCCGTTCCTTCTGGACGGGATCGCCCGAATTCAGACCGCCGTGAACGATGCCCAGGGGACTTCGGGCCTGATCTTCGTCGAAAGCCCGGAAGTTTATACCCGTCAGCGGCTGGTCAACGACCGTTACACCCAAGATGCCTGGCTGCGGGGCAAGCTGAAGGAAATCGACGAAGAAGACAGCCTGTTTGTCGATGCGGTCGAAGCACAGCAAACCACCGTCAAGGCCAAGGTTACCGCCAGCACCGATCCGACGGCCGCACCCCCTGCCCCGGACGCGCCCGCGACCGATACCGGCGCGCTGCCGGCGCTTCCCGATATCGGACCGGTGCCCTTTCAGGCGAAATTCGAACTGCAATCTTCGGCCCGGGACAAAATCCGTCAGCTGATCCTGGAAAATGCCCTGGACGACCGCCACGACCTGAGCGGCAACACGGTTTTCGGCCTGAAATTCGACACCGCCGTTCTGCCCGGGTCGCATGCCACGCTCAGCCCGACGGTGATCGTCCGCATGGCCGCCAATCCGCTTGAGCGGCTGAACAAGAAACCCGCGACCCTGTCGCATCATTTCGGGCGCATCTTCAATCCGGACAAGGAAGCGCAGCTCGACCCGAAGGACGTCGAGGACATCGCGCTGCTCGACAAGCTCGACACGCATTTCGATGCCTGGCGCCATGACGTGGAACAGCGCCTGAACGAGCACAAGAGCGAAGAAAGCGAAAGCTGCATGAAGGCGCGCGTGTCGTCCAATGCCAGCTTCAGGGCCAGCCTGTGCTATGCCGGTCAGATCAGTCTGGAAGGCGAACAGGCGCTGACCGATCTGTTTGCGCAGCGCACAGCTTTGGATGAGGCGCTCTATTTCGTCCTGCGCCTGCCGCGCCGCGATATCTCGTTCGGCAACGACTATTTGCGGATGGTGCGCGAAGATGCGTCGGCCATGTGCGCGCAGGCGGAACTGGACGGCACCGCCCCGACCGTCCGCGACCTGATCACGTCGCGCGCGGGGACGACCAACACTTTCGCGCTGCCGGATCCCTGGGGGCGGCTGTTCGAAATGCGGGTGCAGGCGCGCCCGGATACCAGCCCGCGCACCTGTGGCATGGCGCTCGACCTGCGGCTGGACGGGCTGGAACTTCCGCTGATGTTCGTCAGTGAACCTCTGGGAGCCGAAGAGGAAGGGATCATTCTTGGTTCGGGCTGGCGGCCCATCGCCTGCCAGACCCGCGATTGCCTGCAGGCGGGGCGGACGGTCTGGGCCCAGTTGCGCAATCCGGACGCCGAAGCGCTGGCCGTCGTCGAACAGGCCCTGGACACGGCCACGCTGACCACATTGTCGTCTTCGATGGATGAGATCGCCGTCGCCAGCGGCACCGAAGGCCGCCTGTGCTTCGTCGAATTCCCCGGCCCGCGGCAATGGTTCTATATCGGCAGCGAAGCGCCGGACGGGCTCAACAGCCGCTGTTTCAAGGGCGACGGCATGTATTTCCGCATGGGATCCTACATGTTCCTGCGCCGGATGAGCGAGGTGGAGAGCTATACCTATGCCGCCTTCCCGCGCGGCGATGTCAGCGGCGTCGTGCGCGAAACCGGCAAGCAGACCGAACTGTCCGGCGGCATCAGCGGCCTGCCCGCGCTCAGCGCCGCCCTGGGTCTCAGCACCAGCGAACGCAGCCGCCGGACGGAAGCCCTGCCCAGCATGATCAACTTCGCCTCAGGCGAAGGGCGCCGGGACAACGACGCCGACCTGAGCGAAGCGAACAAGGTGTTCGATTTCGGCTGGTCCATCGTCAAGGAGGGGGTCAAAAAGCCGATGGTGGCGTCGCAACTGGTTCTGGTCTCTGTCCCCGCCTATCTGGACGAACTGGAACTGGAACTGTGGAAGGGGTTTCTGGACATCGACCGCGTGCCCTTCAACCGCGCCGAATATAACGGCCGGAATCTGGAAGACCGCATCGCGGCCCTGATGCCCAGCTTCGAAAAGCGCACCGTGCGATTGAAGATCCCCCCCGATTACAGCGCGCTGGATGGGGTTGTTGTGTCCACCAACCTGATTTCGGGCCCTCGGATCAAGGGGATCCGCCTGCAGCGCTGCTTTGCGGTGCAGCCGGGCGGAGGCCTGACGATTTCGATCCCCGGCGAACGCCTGTGGCGGTCCACAGTGGTGACGCTCGACGGCATCAAGGCGAACAGCATCGAGGTGATGCCCGACATGCGCGGCATTCTGGCCAACTTCAACCTGCCGGAACTGGGCGGCACCGGGGATCCGGGCCGCGTCACCCGGTTGCTGCAGGTCTGGACCAGCGAAGGCACCAGCCGGGCATCGGTGGTTATTGCCCATGGAGGCAGCGTCGACGCCTGCACGGTGTCGGACCCGCTGCCCGGAGCGCGCTGAGAAAACTTAGCGGATGATCTTGCCCGGCGAACTGCCGCAGGTGCACAGGCCGTTGATGGGCTTCGGCGAAACGGTGCATTCCCCGCGTGGCGTTTCGCACACGGTCCCATAGGATTGCGATAGGAAATCCGGCTTTTCATAGCCCGACGACATATCGGACGGCTGGGCCGCACGCGATTGCGGATAGGCCGGCGCGGTTTCCACCGCGGCGGGGGCTAGCGCGGCCCGCGTCACCGGGGCCGGGTCGTCAAACGTAGTATAAGCTCCTGCGCCAACGAGGGCAGTGCCCAGGGCGGCGATCATGAACCGGGTCATTGCGAACTGCTCCGTCTTTATGAGTGCCAGTTTCTACCGGCAACCTTTCTGGGCAGTATACGCACAGACGCGTCGATTGTTCCATCACAACCCGGCGTAAGATTAACATTGCGGCGGAAAAACACCCATTGAGGGTCTTTTGCAACTCTGTGCCGCCAACACGGTTTCGGCATGGTTGCAAGACTTTAGCGGACGTTCTTAATTTTCCATCTCAAGCGTCCGGCTCATGGCCCCGGGGAGTTTTGTCCGGGGCCATGGGGTTTTGGGTTACTGGATTTTTGTCAGCAGGTCGTCGAGGGATTTTTTCGCGTCTCCGTAGAACATGCGGGTGTTCTCCTTGTAGAAGAGCGGGTTTTCGATCCCCGAGTACCCGGTGCCCTGGCCGCGTTTGGACACGAAGACCTGTTTGGCCTTCCAGCATTCCAGCACCGGCAT
>JAGQRU010000049.1 GCA_020425105.1 Paracoccaceae bacterium | reverse complement strand
CACAAGACCATCGCGATCGAAAGCGGCGCCCATTTCGAAGGCTCTGTGCAGCGTCAGGACGATCCGCTTGGCGGCGCAGCGGCAAAGCCGGTCAAGGCACCGTCTTCCCCCGCCGCGGGCTGATCCGGCCCGCAGAAGCTGTCATGCGATCAAGGCCCCGCTGTCGCGGGGCTTTTTCATGTCTGCCTGCTGCATTGGTTTCACCGCGCCTTCGGCATTTGGTTGCATCATACAACCTTTGTTAAAGGCGCCGCCACGACCCGGATTGACCCTTTGATCCGCTCAGACAGTCGGGTGGCATCGCGCAACTGCGGTGGTTCCGCGTTGCCCCTGGGCTGCGCACCCGCGGTATGGGCGGCAGGCTTCCGGCCCGTGTGGTCCGCGCGTTCTGGAACAGCGCTTCGTCAGGCCGCACCCGGGCTAACCCCGGGAACCTGGGCCGCCGGATGGATCATGGCACGCCGATAGAGGTGCCAAGTCGCATGCCCCAGCACCGGCAGCGCCACGAACAGCCCAAGAAAGAACGGCACCATCGCCAGAAGGATCATGGCTGCGATGATGCCGGCCCAGACCAGCATGACCAGAAGATTTTCCTGCACCTCGCGGAAGCTCAGCAGCATCGCGGTCATGAAATCGATTTCCTTTTCCAGCAGCAGCGGCAGGCTGAACGCCGTCAGTCCGAACAGGATAAAGGCCAGAACCCCGCCGACGCCCAGTTCGACGGCGATCATCGTCAGCCCGTTCGTGGTGAGGAACGCCTCGTAAGAGCTTGAAATATTTGTCATCACGGACAACCCCATGAACAGCGCAAAGATCATGTGGGCCAGAAAGGAATAGAACAGGAAATAGACGACGATGATCGCACCAACCCAGGGGATCTGCCGGTCCTTCTCTTTCCAGATGGAGCCGAAGATCTGATAGGGATCGAGCGGTCGGTCCTCTTCAATGCGCCAGCTGGTTTCATACAGACCGACGGCGGCAAACGGTGCCAGGATGGGAAAGCCGAGCGCGAGGATCAGGGTCGAGCCCACAAAGCCGCCGGAGATCAGCAGCAAGAACAGCCCGCCCAGCACATAGACCGCGCTGAAGATCAATCCGAACCCCGGGGCCCGGCGAAAATCGCGCCATCCCGCGCCCAAAGCTGCCCACAGGTCGGACAGATGAAGGGTTGCAAGCTCGGGATGGGGGGACGCCTGGGGTGCGCTGGCATCGGTCATCGCTGAACCTCCTCGTTCCGGCGGTGCATATGCATTCGAATATTCAATTGGTGAAAGGGATTTTCACCGGAGTCAAACGCTTGGGGCGGTCCACGGCGCCGCACCGCGACATATCCCGGACCGGGCCGGCCCGGCATCGGCGGCCCGAAGGACGATCAGTCCGCAGCCTGCGCTTCGCTGCGGCTTTTTCCCGCCACGTCCATCGCCAGGGTCGCAGCCATGAACCGGTCCAGATCGCCGTCAAGAACCCCTTGCGTGTCCGACGTCTCCACGTTGGTGCGCAGGTCCTTCACCATCTGATAGGGCTGCAGAACATAGGACCGGATCTGGTTTCCCCACCCCGCATCCCCCTTGTTTTCGTGGGCCTCGGTAATGGCGGCGTTCCGGCGGTCCAGTTCCATCTGATACAGCCGCGATTTCAGCGCTTTCATGGCAATGTCGCGGTTCTGGTGCTGGGATTTTTCCGAACTCGTGACCACGATCCCCGTCGGATGGTGCGTGATCCGCACGGCGGAATCGGTGGTGTTCACGTGCTGCCCGCCCGCGCCCGAGGAACGATAGGTGTCGACGCGAATATCGGCCGGATTCACCTCGATCTCGATATTGTCATCGACCACCGGATAGACCCAGACCGAACTGAACGAGGTGTGCCGCCGCGCCGCGCTGTCATAGGGCGAGATGCGCACCAGCCGGTGCACACCGCTTTCGGATTTGAGCCAGCCATAAGCATTCGGCCCGGAAATCTTGTACGAGGCCGACTTGATCCCCGCCTCTTCACCCGCGCTTTCCGATTGCAATTCGACCGTATAGCCATGCTTTTCGGCCCATCGGACATACATCCGCGCCAGCATGGACGCCCAGTCGCAGCTTTCGGTCCCGCCCGCGCCGGAGTTGATTTCAAGGAAGGTGTCGTTGCCATCGGCTTCGCCGTCCAGCAGGGCTTCGATCTCTTTCTGGGCGGCGGTCTGCGCCAGCGTCTTGATCGCGGCCTCGGCCTCGGCGATCACGTCGGCATCGTCTTCCTCTTCGCCCATCTCGATCAGTTCGATATTGTCGTCGAGCTCCCGCCCGAGGCTTTTGTAGGTTTCGACCGCATCCACCAGCATCTGCCGGTCGCGCATCAGCTTTTGCGCCTTCGCCGGATCGTTCCACAGATCGGGGTCTTCGGCCATGGCGTTGAATTCTTCCAACCGGTGCGGCGCGGTTTCCCAATCCATGCGCTGCGCCAGAAGCTGCAGCGATTTCCTGACCTCGGCCACGGTATTCTGAATTTCGGCGCGCATCGTCGGATCTTTCTTAACGGAAACGGGCGGGTCCACACGCCCTGAGACATGCGGTTATATCAGCCGCGTCACCGCAGGCAAGGCGGCGCGGCTTCCCCCATGGGTCGGGCGGTCGCTAATACAGCCCGCCCGAACTGATGGTGCCGAAACCCGCCTTTCGGGGGATCTTCTTGACCTCGCCGGTCGATGTGGTGATCTCGGTCCCGCCCAGCGCTTCGTCGCGCGTATACAAAGGCAGGTTGCCGCCCATAGCAAAGCCGCCATCGATGGCCCCGCCGCCAAAGAGCGGATCGACCCCATCGCGGAAATATTCCGCCACCACATTGGCGCCCGTGGCGTCCTGCGGCAGGCGCGCGCCCGTCACCCGGTCGATCTTCAGGAAATAACCGCCGGGCGGCACGGCAAATTCGCCGCCGCCATAGACCTTGACCGCTTCTTCCATGAAATCGTCGAAGACCGGCCCGCACATGCCGCCGCCCGAGGCCCCACGGCCCAGGGTGCGGGGCTGGTCATAGCCCATATAACAGCCTGCCACGATGTTGGACGTGAAGCCCACGAACCAGACGTCCTTTTCATCGTTGGTGGTGCCCGTCTTGCCTGCGGCCGGCACCGGCAGCTTCACCGTGCCCGCCGCGGTCCCGCGTTCGACCACCCCCCGCATCATGGAGGTGATCTGATAGGCGGTGATCGGGTCCATGACCCGTTCACGGTCCGACGTGATCCGCGGCCCCAGCCCCACCGGCACCGCAAGTGTTCCGCAATCCAGACAGGTGCGCGTGTCGTGGCGATAGATGGTCCGCCCCCACCGGTCCTGCACGCGGTCCACCAGCGTCGGTTCCACCCGCTCGCCGCCATTGGCAAACATCGCATAGGCCGCGACCATGCGGTACAAGGTGGTTTCCTCCGATCCCAGAGAGTTCGCCAGGAACGGATGCATCTTGTCATAGACGCCGAAGGCTTCGGCATACGCCGCGACCTTCTTCATGCCCACCGCCTGCGCCAGACGGATGGTCATCAGGTTCCGCGACCGTTCGATCCCGGTCCGCAGCGGCGTCGGGCCGTAAAACTTGTTCGAATAGTTCTTCGGGCGCCAGATCTCGCCGCCGATATTCACCTCGATCGGGGCGTCGATAACGATGGTCGCGGGGGTATAGCCGTTGTCCAGCGCGGTGGCATAGACGAAGGGCTTGAACGACGACCCGGGCTGCCGCGTCGCCTGCGTGGCGCGGTTGAAGACCGAATGCTGGTACGAGAAACCGCCCTGCATCGCGATCACACGGCCAGTGTTGACGTCCATGGCGACGAACGCGCCCTGGATCTCGGGCACCTGCCGCAACGACCAATGGGTGATGGTGCCCGCATCGTCGGTGATCGGCTTCACCAGCACCAATTCACCCAGGCTCAGCAAATCGTCGGGCACGCGTGCCTTGGACTGTCCACGCCGCGCCGCCCATTTGATGTCGTCGATGGGAATGAAATCGGTGTCGCTCCGGTCGCGGCCTTCGATGCCGATCCCGGCCTGGGTTTCGCTCAGCGACAGCACGACCGCGACCGACCAGCCGTCGATATCGCGCGGCAGATCCGCGTCGCCCAGCGACGCCCGCCACAAGGTTTCATCCGACAGACGGTCGGGCGTCACGAACAATTTGGTGCCGCGATAGATGCTGCGGCTGCGGTCGTATTTCTCAAGCCCCTTGCGCAGCGCCAACGCGGCTTCGGCCTGCAGATCGGGTTCGAGCGTCGAGCGGACGCTGAGCCCGCCGGTAAAGAATTCCGCTTCGCCAAAATCCTTGCTCAGCTGGCGGCGAATTTCGTCGGTGAAATATCCCCGCGGCGGAAGCGACTGTCGGAAGCCTTCGTAATCGCCGCTTTGCACGGTGCGCAGGGGCGTGGCGCGGGCGACTTCATATTCCGCACGGGTGATATAGCCGTTTTCAGCCATCTCGCGCAGAACGAAATTGCGCCGGTCGGTCGCCCGCTCCCGCTCGCGCACCGGGTGATAGGTGGACGGCGCCTTGGGCAGCGCGGCCAGATAGGCCGCCTCTTCAGGGGTCAGGTCGCTGAGCTTCTTGTTGAAATAGGTCTGAGCGGCGGCCGCCACGCCATAGGAGTTCTGACCAAGATAGATCTCGTTCAGATAAAGCTCCAGGATCTGCTCTTTCGACAGGGTGGATTCCAGCCGCGTGGCCAGGATCA
>JAGQRU010000337.1 GCA_020425105.1 Paracoccaceae bacterium | reverse complement strand
GTCGCGAATTCGTCGGCGAAGACCTCGTACCCGCCAACGATCCGGGCGCTGTCGGCGGACAACTTGTTATAGAAGATCACCGCCGGAATGGCTGCCAGAAGACCCAGACCGGTCGCCAGAAGGGCTTCGGAAATCCCCGGCGCAACGACGGCCAGATTGGTGCTCTGGCTGGCGGCGATCTGTTCGAAACTGTGCATGATGCCCCAGACCGTGCCGAAAAGCCCCACGAAGGGCGCGGTCGACCCCACCGTGGCCAGCAGCGGCAGCCCGGTGTTCAGGGCCTCGGCTTCACGCGCGATGGCCACATCCATGTTGCGGTCGATGCGCAGGGTCGCGCCGGGGATCATCTCGCCCCCCGGGCGCTGCGACCGGTGCCATTCGGTCATGCCGGCGACAAACACCCGTTCCGGCGCGGTGCGCGGATCGTCCGCCAGATCGGCGAAAAGACCGTCCAGCGGTTCCCCCGACCAGAAGGCCCGGTCGAACCGCGAGGCTGCCCGCCGCGCGGCGCGGAACAGCAGGTGCTTCTGGATGATGATCGCCCAGCTCCAGACCGACGCGGCCAGAAGCAGGATCATCACCAGCTTCACCATCAGGGTGGCGCGCGCAAAAAGCGCCCAAAGCGTGAAATCGAGCGGATCCATGAGATGACTGCCTGTATCTGCTGCGGCTTGGGGCCGCTTTTCTTTCGGACATATTAACCCAGCAGACGTCACTTGGCGATGACAAGTGCGTTAGTCAACGAGTCTCTGAAGGATCGCGCAAAGATCCGCCGGAACCCGGGTCGGCCGCCCGCCGCCGGTCATGCTGGCCAATGTCACCTCGGCGCGGAACAGGACCTGATCGGCGCGCAAAACCTGCTGCGCCATGATCACGCGGGCGCCCTTGAAGCCCACCAGCGCGGTTTCCACGGTCAGCAGATCGTCAAAGACCGCCGGCGCCACATAGTCGGCCACCACGCGGCTGGCCGCGAAGACCAGATCGCGTTCGGCCTTCAGCGCCCCCTGTTCCACCCCCCGCGCGCGCAGATACTCCGTGCGCCCGCGTTCGATGAATTTCAGGTAATTCGCGTAATAGACGATGCCGGCCAGATCCGTGTCTTCGTAATATACGCGGATCTGAATCCGGTCGGGTGTGTCGGTCACGTTAGGGCCTCGGCGGTTGGGTCAGGGGCGGTCATTCGGCGGCGCGCATCCGGGCGAAGAGCCTGAGCGCATGGCTCGGATCCCCGGCCACCGGCGGCAGGACCGGGTCATAGGCGGCGCGGATCAGATCGCCGATTTCGGGCCGCAGGATCGTGGGACCGCCGCCCGGCAGCACCGCCAGCGGAGACATCTGCCGGAACGCGGTATCCGACCACAGCAGCACCGACTGCACCACCTGCCCCAGTGCCAGCGTTTCCGCCGGTTGCGACGACAGGGCCTTATCCATGCGCAGAAACACGAAACAGGCCTTGATCGCGCCATCGGCATCGAAGCGGAAGATGCGGTACTGGTTGGCATCCATCGCCTCCAGCCGGTCCACCAGCGGCGCAAGATCGGGGATCATCTTGTCCAGATTGGGCGTGTCGGTGAGTTCGCGCCAGTCGCGGAAGAAGAAGACCATCAGATTGGCGCCCAGTTCGGGATCCGTTTCGGCCATCTGGTGCCCGGCCAGCGCCACGACCGCCTCGATCGCGCCCTTGACCACCGACAGCGTGCCGTCGGTCACGCCGAAGATCACCGGCGCAATGGGGCGGCCCCAGCGCGCGAAGGCGAAAGATCCGTCAGAGCGGGTAAAAAGGGCGGCGATGGCTTCAGGTGTCATGGCCTGTCTTATGATCCGCCCCGCGCGGCGAGACAACCGGTCGGGCCGGGTCAGGATCGCCGCAGGGGCTCAGATCTCCAGCATCCCCTGCCCCGGATCCCGCGGCGCGGTCAGCCCCAGATGCAGCCATGCGCCGCGCGCCAGCATGCGCCCGCGCGGGGTGCGCTGGATCAGCCCCTGTTGCAGCAGATAGGGCTCGATCACCTCTTCCAGAGCATCGCGGCTTTCCGACAGCGCGGCGGACAGGGTTTCGATCCCCACCGGGCCGCCGCCGTAATGTTCTGCGATCAACAGCAGATACCGCCGGTCGGCCCCGTCGAGCCCCAGCCCGTCGACCCCCAGCCGCGTCAGCGCCATATCGGCAATCGCGCGGGTCAGCCGCCCGTCGCCTTCGACCAGCGCGAAATCCACCACCCGGCGCAGCAGCCGTCCGGCGATGCGCGGCGTGCCCCGGGCCCGGCGCGCGATTTCAAGACAGCCCTCGGGATCTGACGGGATGCCCATCAGCCGGGCGCCGCGGGTCACGATCTGGTGCAATTCGGATTCCGAATAGAACTGAAGCCGCGTCGGAATGCCAAACCGGTCGCGCAGGGGCGTGGTCAGAAGACCCAGCCGCGTCGTCGCGCCCACCAGCGTGAAGGGCTGCAATTCGATCCGCACGGTGCGCGCCGCGGGACCTTCGCCGATCACCAGATCCAGCTCGAAATCCTCCATCGCGGGATAGAGAACCTCTTCCACCGCCGGGTTCAGCCGGTGAATTTCGTCGATGAACAGAACATCGCGGCTTTCCAGATTGGTCAGGATCGCCGCC
>JAGQRU010000336.1 GCA_020425105.1 Paracoccaceae bacterium | reverse complement strand
CAAGTTCTACATCATGGACCTCAAGGAGAAGAACAGCCTGATCAAATGGATCGTCGATCAGGGTTATACGTTGTTCGTGGTCAGCTGGAAAAACCCCGATCGCACTTACGCCGATGTGGGGATGGACACCTATATCGAAGAGGGGTTCCTGACAGCGATCGATCAGGTCAAGGCAATCACCAAGCAGAAAGAGGTCAACGCCGTCGGCTATTGTATCGCGGGAACGACGCTGAGCCTGACGCTGGCACTGATGGCAAAGCGCGGCGATAAGTCCGTGAAGTCTGCCACCTTCTTCACCACAATGACCGATTTCTCGGATCCCGGCGAAATCGGCGTGTTCCTGGATGACGGCTTTGTCGATGGAATCGAACGCGAAGTGGCGAAGAACGGGGTGCTTGATTCCTTCTTCATGTCGCGCACGTTCTCGTTCCTGCGGTCCAACGACCTGATCTATGGCCCGGCGACCCGGCGCTATATGCTGGGGGAGGCGCCGCCCGCCTTCGATCTGCTCCACTGGAACGGCGACAGCACGAACCTGCCGGCGCGCATGTCGGTCGAATATCTGCGCGGCTTGTGTCAGGGCAATCAGTTCGCGTCGGACGGGTTCACCGTCTGCGGCGAGACGCTGACATCCGCGGATGTGACGACGCCCCTTTGCGCCATCGCCTGCGAGACCGACCACATCGCCGCGTGGAAGGCGTGCTATAACGGCTTCAAGAAATTCGGCAGCCGGTCGAAGACATTCATCGTGTCGGAATCCGGCCATATCGCCGGGATCATCAACCCGCCGAACAAGAAGAAGTACGGCCACTACATCAACCCTGACATGAACGTGGGGACCGATGCCTGGCTGTCGAACGCGGAGTTCCACGAAGGATCGTGGTGGCCGCGGTGGGAGGCATGGCTGAAGAAAAAATCCGGCCGTCAGGTCGCTGCGCGCGAACCCGGCGATTCGGATCATAAGGTCCTGTGCGCGGCGCCTGGAACCTATGTTGTAGAAGTTCCAAAGGGCTGAATTTAAAGGTGAAAAAAAATATGCTGCAGCGCAGAAAAAAGACTTGAAATGCTGCGCCGCAGCGGCCATATTCTGTCTCGGAACAGCGAGGTGGATGCCAAACGGACCACCCATTATCCAGGAGAGAAAAAATGGCTGCTACCAAAGCAAACGACGTGACCAAAATGATGCAGGAAATGATGGGTTCGTTCCCGATCGACACCAAAGCCCTGCAGGACGCGTTCAAAACCTCTGCAACGCTGAGCGAGAAAATGTCGAAAGTGGCTCTGGAAGCCGCTGAAAAATCGACCGAGATCTCCTCGAAATGGACCAAAGAGACCCTGGCCAAACTGGCCGAAGTCACTTCCGTCAAAGACGAGCCCGCCGACTACGGCAAGGCCGTGACCGATTTCGCTTCTTCGCAAGCCGAAATGACCTCGGAAGCCCTGGCCGCTTTCGCAGAAGTCGCCAAGAAAGTTCAAATGGAAACCGTTGAACTGATGCTGGCCGCCGGCAAAGACATCAGCGAAGACGCAACTGCAGCCGTGAAAAAAGCAACTGCAGAAGTCACCGCAGCAGCGAAGAAAGCCACCACCGTCGCCAAGTAAGGCCGGTCGGAAGGGTTTTCGTACCAGTACCTGACGCACGGTATCGCGTCGTTTAAGAGCGGGCTTAAGCCCGCTCTTTTCTTTTACGCATCCGTGGCATACTCTGCATTGCAGCGATCCGAGTTGGAGGATAACCGGTGGGAGAGAGTAACAAACCCTTGTTGATCAAGCGCTATGCCAGCAGGCGCCTATACAACACGGAAACCAGTGACTACGTAACTTTGGAAGACATTGCGCGTTTCATCCGCACGGGCCGCGAAGTTCAGATCGTCGATCTGAAAAGCGGCGATGACCTGACACGGCAGTACCTCCTTCAGATCGTTGCGGAACATGAAAGCAAGGGCGACAGCGTGCTGCCGATCGCCGTGCTGACCGACTTGGTGCGCAGCTACACCACGCAAGCCAATAGCGTGGTGCCGCAATTCCTTGCCATGTCATTTGAAATGCTGCGCGAGAGCCAGTCGAAGATGATGGAAAACTTTTCCGTCATGCCGAGCCCGATGAACCCGATGTCCGGGTTCGAAGCAATGCAGCGGCAGCAAAAGGCTTTTTTGGCCTCGATGGTTCCGGGGTGGAAGGATCCGAAAGCCTCCAAGACCGTGGAACCGGAAGTGACCCCGGAACCGACCGAAGAGGAAGCCGCCGCGGAGATCGCCGAAAAGCAGGAACTTGAAGACATCAAGGCCCAGCTTGCGGAGCTGAAAGAGAAGATGTCGAAGCTGGGCGACTGATCGCCCGGCTTCGCCCGATCGCCGCACGAGAGGACGGATGTCCGACAGCCCAGGCCGAATTTCGCTTTGGATGGTGGACGTATTCGCGGCGATTGCCGATGAACGGTCCATCTCGGCCGCTGCGCGGCGGCTCGGTGCCAGCGTTTCCGCCGTTTCCCAGCAACTGACCAATCTGGAAAGCATCCTTGCCGTACGGCTGGTGGATCGCAGTGCGCGGCCGCTTAGCCTGACCCCGGCTGGGATGATCTTTCTGCGCCGCGCCAGTAATATTCTGGACGAGGCCGCGCTGGCCCGGGCGGAACTGGCGGGTGGGGACCTGTCGCAGATGGCGCGGTTCCGGCTGGGCATGATCGAAGACTTCGATGCGGATGTGACCCCGCGGTTGCTGACAGAAATGGCCGATGCGCTCAGCGCGTGCCGTTTCCTGCTGGAAACCGGTCCCAGCCACCGGTTGTTCCAGCTTCTGGAAGACCGGGCGCTGGATCTGATCGTGGCTGCGGATATGGATGCCGCCACCGACTGGATGGAGGTCCATCCGTTGATGACCGAACCCTTCGTTGCGGCGTTGCCCGCCGGTTATGGCGGTTCGGGACCGGTCGGCCTGTCGGATCTGACCGATCTGCCCCTGATCCAGTACACGCAGCGCCATCACATGGGCCGCCAGATCGCGGCGCATCTGGCGCGGCACAATCTGGCCCTGGCGCATCGGTTTGAAATGGACAGCTATCACGCCATCCTGTCGCTGGTGGCGCAAGGGACCGGGTGGGCCATTCTGACCCCGCTGGGGTTTCTGCGGGCGCATCGGTTCGCCGCGCAGGTGCGCATCTGTCCGTTGCCCTTGGCGCCTCTGTCCCGGCGCATCGATCTTTATGCGCGGCGCGGTGTGCTGGCGCAGGTTCCCGGTGAAACCGCGGCCCGCCTGCGGAACATTGTCGATCAGATGATCGTGGCCCCGGCGGTGGCGGACCACCCATGGCTTGCCGCCGATCTGCGGGTGCTGCGCCCTGAGCGTCAGGTTCCGTAGGCGCGCAGATCCTTGACGTCGCTGGCGGCCAGCAGAAGCGCCCCGGCGATATAATCCTGTTCTTCGCGGGTCAGGCGGGCGGGCAGGCGCGTGTCGCAGGCGCGCCGCAACATGGCGCGGGTCATCGGCAGGTCGGGCTGATCGCCCAGGAACTGCCAGTTCCAGAACGCCCGCGCGTTGTCGGTGGACAGGCCGAAGACCTGCACCGACACGCCGCGGGCCTTGGCGGCGTCGATGAACCCTTCGACTTCGTCATCGCTGAAATCGACCAGATTGAACTGCAGCGAATCCGGCGCGCGCAGTTCGGGATCCAGGGACGGCGGGACGTCGAACCACGGCGCTGCGTTCAGCTGCGCCGCCACATGGTCATGCCCCGCCCGCCCGTCGCGCACCCGGCGCGGCAGTTCGTCAAGCTGCGGCCGGATCAGAGCGGCCGAAAGATTGTTCAGCCGCGTATTGTACAGCGGCAGCTTGTTTTGCCAGTGGCTCAGGCGGCTCGACACCCGGGCGTGCTTTTTCCAGTTGTGTTCGTAGGCGCCCGACATGATCACCGCGCGGGCGATCAGGTCATCATCATCGGTGACCAGGATCCCGCCTTCGCCGGCGTTCAGAAGTTTGTAGGATTGGAAGGAAAAACACCCCACACAGCCCAGCGTGCCGATCTTGCGCCCGTGCCAGAGCGTGCCCAGGGAATGGGCGGCGTCTTCGATCACCGGCAGGCCGCGATCTTCTGCGAGCGCGAGGATCGCATCCATATCCGAGGTATGCCCGCGCATATGGCTGATCAGAATGGCCGCGACATCGTCGGTCAGCTTGGCTTCGAAATCGGCCATGTCGATGCGATAATTGTCGCCAACCTCCACCAGAACCGGGGTGCAGTCCGCATGCACCACCGCCGACGGAACGGCGGCGAAGGTAAAGGCCGGGATCAGCACCTTGGCGCCGCGCGGCAGGTCCAGCGCCTTCAGCGACAAGAACAGCGCTGCCGAACACGACGCGACGGCGAGCGCGTATTTGGTGCCCATCAGGTCCGCAAATTCCCGCTCGAGCAACGCGACGGGCGCGTCGTCCGAGGTGTACCGGAACAGATCCCCGCTGCTCAGCAGACGCTCCACCTCTGCCCGGGCGGCGTCGGGGATGGGTTCGGCGTCATAGACGTTCGGAGCGGTAGAAGTGGGCTGCGCCATGTTTCGGAATTCCTGAAAACTAGATTTCGAAATCCAGTATAACATTCGAATGACAAATGCGTGACGGCTTTGCGCAACGTCACGCAAAGAATTTTTTGCGGCGGCGCGGCGGCATCCGGTCGGATCAGATCCCCAGCCGGTCGCGCAGCGAAAACCAGGTCATGGCCAGCGCCAGCAGCGGTGAGCGCAAGGCCGCGCCGCCGGGGAAGGGGGCGGTGGGCAGGCGGCTGAGCAGATCGAACCGGTCTTCCGTTCCGGCGATGGTTTCGGCCAGCACGGCGCCCGCCAGCGTCGCCAGCGCCACCCCATGGCCGGAATACCCCGACGCCGACAGCAGCCCGGGCGCCGGGCGGGCAAAATGGGGCAGGCGCGACCGGGTGATCGCCAGCGTCCCGCCCCAG
>JAGQRU010000048.1 GCA_020425105.1 Paracoccaceae bacterium | reverse complement strand
TCACCTGCTGGGTGATGGTCGATGCCCCGCGCAGCGCGCCCCCCTGCGCCATGGACAACGCCGCCGCCGCCATGCCCACCGGGTCATACCCCCCATGGGTATAGAAGTTCTTGTCCTCGGCCGAAATGAAGGCCTGTTTCACCAGATCGGGAATTTCCGAGGACGGCGCGAAAAGCCGCCGTTCACGGGCGAATTCGTCGATCAGTTCGCCTTCGCCCGAATAGACCCGGCTGATGGTGGCGGGCGCGTATTGCGCAAGCTGTTCGTGGTTGGGCAGGTCGCGGCCATACATCCAGAACACGCCCCCCACGATCAGCGCCGCCAGGACGGCACCGATGGTGATAAAGCTGAAAAGCGCGCCGAAGATGCCTAGGATAAAACGCAGCAATGGGGACTCCTGATCGAACCTGCGCCGTCTATACGCCCGCACCGCACAAGGGTCAAAATCACAAACTGTAGCAAAACGCCGGATTGAGCCCGGACTGCCGCGGTTATCCCGCGGCCCGGTCGCGGCGCGCGGCCATGAAATCCGCCAGCCGGGTCAGGCCCTCTTCCATATCCGAAGTGGGGCCTGCATAGGAAAAGCGCAAGCTCCGATGCCCGCGCGCGGGATCGAAATCCAGCCCCGGGGTCAGCGCGACCCCGGCCTGTTCCAGAATTTGACGCGCGAAGACAAGACTGTCATCGGTCAGGTCGGTCACATCGGCATAGACGTAAAACGCGCCGTCCGGCGGCGCAAAACGCGAAAATCCGACCTCGGGCAACCGGTCCAGAAGCAGCCTTCGGTTGGCCGCATAGACCGCGCGGTTCGCTTCCAGTTCGGCCTCGCAGTCCAGCGCGGCAAGGGCGGCGACCTGGCTGACATGGGGCGCGCAGATGAACAGGTTCTGCGCCAGACGTTCGACGCTGCGCAGGTGATCTTCCGGCACCACCATCCACCCGACGCGCCATCCGGTCATCGAGAAATACTTGGAAAAAGAATTGATCACATAGGGATTGCCAAGCTCCAGCGCCGACACAGCGCGCGGACCGTATTGCAGCCCGTGATAGATCTCGTCGGAAATGAAGGCGATCCCGCGATCGGCGCAATGATCCATCAGCGCCCCCAGATGCGCGGCGTCGAGAATCGTGCCGGTGGGATTGCCCGGCGAGGCCACGATCAACCCGTCCAGATCCGGGGGAAGATCGCCCGGCACCATCCGGTGGCCGTTTTCCGCCCGGGTCGGGATGTCGACCGGACACAACCCAAGCGCCTTCAGGATCTGCCGGTAGGACGGGTATCCCGGCGCCGCGACGCCGACCCGGGCTCCGGTGTCGAACAGCGCCGAAAAGCCGAGGATGAACGCCCCCGACGATCCGCTGGTGACCACCACCCGCGCCGGGTCCAGATCCACGCCGTACCAGCGCTGATAGAGCCGCGCGATGGCGGCGCGCAGGTCGGGCAGGCCCAGCGACACCGTATACCCCATCGGATCCGCCGCCTGCAGGTGCTGCGCCACAGCGGCGCGCGCGGCGCCGGGCGCAGGGGTTCCGGGCTGGCCGATTTCCATATGGATCACCCGCCGGCCCGCCGCTTCCATCCGCGCGGCGGCGGCAACGACATCCATCACGATGAAGGGATCAACCGCGCTGCGCCTTGATGTTTTCATCAAACTCTCCCAAACCATGCGCATATGCGATTGCATTCAAGGACACCAAGGTCAATGCCGACCCGACTGCGCCAGACCGCCATGGGCGTGCTGATCGGCCTGACCGTGATGGCAGCGCCGCTGGCGCGGGCCGAAAGCCTGCTGCGCGATGCCGGGGTCGAACATGCGCTGAACAATTTGGCGCGGCCCTTGCTGACCGCGGCGGGGCTGCCCGCGAACCGGACGCAGGTTTATGTGGTCAACGACACCAGCCTGAACGCCTATGTCGTGAACAGCCGGGCGATTTTCATCAACGCGGGATTGATCCTGCGGATGCAATCGGCGGCGCAGCTGCAATCGGTCATCGCGCATGAAACCGCGCATATCGCCAATGGCCATTTCGCCCGCCGCGGTCTGAACGCCCAGGCCGCGCGCAATGCGACCGCTGTCGGCATCGCGCTTGGGGTGGCGGCAGGTGCTGCGGCAGGCAATCCGGGCGCGGGCGCCGGGATCGCGCTTGGCGCGCAGAACTCGGCCCGGCGGGTTTTTTACGGCCACACCCGGGAAGAGGAAACCGCAGCCGACAAATCCGGGCTGCGCTTCATGGCCCGCGCCGGCGTCGATCCCCATGCGCTGGCCGAAGTCCTGACGATTTTCGAAGGTCAGGAAGACATGCTGCCCGGGCGCAAGGACCCCTACGCGCAATCCCACCCGATGAGCCGCGACCGGCTGCGCGCCGTCGCCCTGACCGCAGATGCCCTGACCCCGGCCGACAGCGACCGCGAGGACGCGGAATACTGGTTCGCCCGCGCCAAGATGAAATTGTCGGCCTATTTGCGGTCGCCCAGTTACACCCTGACCCGGATCAAGGCGAAGGATCAGTCGGATGCGGCGCTGATCGGGCGGGCTCTGGCCTATTTCAAGACCCCCGATCTGGGCGCAGCACGGGCACAGATGGACGCGCTGCTCGCACGGCACCCCGACGATGCCTATCTGCAGGAACTGAGCGGCTGGATCGAGCTTGAATCGGGTCAGGTGGCGCCCGCCATCGCCGCCTATGCCCGCGCCGCCGAACTGGCCCCGAAAGAACCGCTGATCCTGGCCGGGTATGGCCGGGCCCTGCTGGCCGAGAACAATCGCGACGCGGATGCCCGCGCGCTTGAGATCCTGGAAAAGGCGCGCGACCGCGACCGCTATGACAGCCGGCTGTTGCGCGATCTGTCCGTGGCCTACGCTCGCGCCGGAAAAGACGGGCTGGCGTCACTGGCCACCGCCGAACGCTATGCCCTGCAAGGGCAAATGAACGATGCAGCACTTCATGCCCAGCGGGCGGCGGGACGCCTGCCCACCGGGTCCCCGGCTTGGGCGCGGGCACAGGATGTGATCCGCGCCACAGAACAGAACCAACGGAGATAACCTTCATGTGGATGAAACCCTTGCTGGCACCGGTGCTGGCCGCGCTGGCGCTGACCGCCTCCTCTGCCGCAGCGTTCGATCTTGGCAACATGACCGAGGGCGAACGCGCCGTGTTTCGCGAAGAGGTGCGCGCCTATCTTCTGGATCACCCGGAAGTTCTGATGGAAGCCATCGGCATTCTGGAACAGCGGCAGGCCGCGGATCAGGCCCACGCGGAAGGACAGCTGATTTCCGAGCTGTCGCAAGACATCTATAACGACGGCCGGTCCTGGGAAGGCGGCAACCCGGACGGGGATGTGACCCTCGTCGAATTCCTCGACTATCGCTGCGGCTATTGCCGCAAGGCTCATGACGAGGTCGCGGCCCTGGTCGAAGGCGACGGCAATATCCGGTTCATCGTGAAGGAATTCCCGATCCTGGGCGAAGATTCCCTGCTCGCGTCGCGCTTTGCCATTGCCACGCGCAAGGTCGCGGGGCCCGAAGCCTATAAGGCGGCCCATGACAAGCTGATCACGATGCAAGGCACGGTGAACGAGGCGGCGCTGAGCCGTCTGGCGCGCGATCTGGATCTGGACGGCGCGGCGGTGATGGCGGCCATGAACGACGAATTCGTCCTCGACGAATTGCGTGCCAACCGCGCGCTCGCCCAGAAGCTGGATATTTCAGGCACGCCCACCTTCATCCTGCAGGGCGAAATGCTGCGCGGATACGTGCCCCTGCCCCAGATGGAACAAATGGTGGCACAGGCGCGGCTGGCGGAGTGATCGGGACGCGGGCGGCCATCCCCGCCCGCATCTGACTATTCGGCGGCCTTTTCGGCCGCCGCCGCATCGGCTTCGATCTGCGCCGCCTTTGCTTCGACCTGTTCGACGATGTGATCGATCATCTGGGCATTGGACAGCTTGTGGCTTTGCTTGCCGGCCAGATAGACCATGCCGGACCCCGCCCCGCCGCCGGTAAAGCCCACATCGGTCATCAGCGCCTCTCCCGGGCCATTGACGACACAGCCGATGATGCTGAGGCTCATCGGGGTCTTGATATGTTCCAGCCGCTGTTCAAGGATTTCGACGGTCTTGATCACGTCGAACCCCTGCCGCGCGCAGGACGGGCACGAGATGATGTTGACCCCGCGATGGCGCAGGCCAAGCGATTTCAGGATCTCGTAGCCCACCCGGACCTCTTCCACCGGATCCGCCGACAGGCTCACGCGGATCGTATCGCCGATCCCGGCCCAGAGCAGATTGCCCAGCCCGATCGCCGATTTCACCGTCCCTGCGTTCAGCGTGCCCGCTTCGGTGATCCCCAGATGGATCGGCGCGTCCGTTGCCTCGGCAATGCCCTGATAGGCGGCGGCGGCCAGAAACACGTCCGACGCTTTGACCGAGATCTTGAATTCGTGGAAATCGTTGTCCTGCAGGATGCGGATATGTTCCATCCCGCTTTCCACCATCGCGTCGGGACAGGGTTCGCCGTATTTTTCCAGCAGATGCTTTTCCAACGACCCGGCATTGACGCCGATGCGGATCGAACAGCCGTGATCCTTGGCCGCCCGGATCACTTCGCGCACGCGGGATGCATCGCCGATATTGCCCGGATTGATGCGCAGGCAGGCGGCGCCCGCCTCGGCGGCCTCGATGGCGCGCTTGTAGTGGAAATGGATGTCCGCGACGATGGGCACCGGGCTTTCGGCAACGATGTCGCGCAGGGCGCGGGTCGCTGCTTCGTCCGGCGTGGAGACGCGCACGATGTCGGCCCCGGCCTCGGCGCAGGCCAGAACCTGAGCGACGGTCGCCTTCACGTCCGAACTGTCGGTATTGGTCATGGTCTGGACGCTGATCGGCGCGCCGCCGCCGACGGGGACATTGCCCACACGGATCTGTCGGGACTGGCGGCGGTCGATGTTGCGCCACGGGCGGATCGGATTATGCGACATGCGGACGGCTTTCCATTATTGCGGGGCCAGTTGGGCAACAGATAGCCCCGGCCCCGTCCAGCCGCAACGCCCGCCGCTGCGGCCGATCAATCCACCGTCGGCGTGTCGGGTTCCAGCACCAGTTCTGCCAGCCGCGCCAGTTCGGGATCTTCGCCAAGATCGGCCACCGCATAAGCGGTGCTGAGCGCGTCCGCCGACAACACCACATTCTTGGCCACGGACGTCCCCTTGCCCGCCGGGCCCAGGGTTGCGCCGTTCACGGCAAAATAGACCGAACCGGAATTGCCCGCGCGCAAGGTCGGCGGGGTTTCGGTCTTGGGCAGGACATAGCGTTCGCCCTGCTCCATGATCTTTTCCAGCAGCACGCTGCCATCGCTGCCGCGCACCCGCACCCATGCAGGGCGGCGCGCGAACAGCACCACTTCGGGCACCGCGGCCGCGACCACCTGCACCTCTGGCCCGGCATCGGCATCGGCCAGTTCGGGCCCGGCCTCATCCGCCACCGGCGCAAGCGCCAGAACCGGTTCGGGCGCATGCGGCGCAAACACGCCCTGCCCATCGGGATCGAGCATAGCGATCGGACCGTCACGCGGCACCAGAACCGGCGTGTCCAGCGCCTTGGGGCGATACAGGCGCTCCAAAGCAGCCGGGGTCGGCGCAGCGTTGTCGATCGACAAGCCCGAATTTTCGACCGTTTCCCCGGGCGACAGCGCAACGGTCAGCGGTGCTTCGACCGGCGACAGGGTCACGCGCTGGATCTCTTGCAACAGCGACCAGCCGCCATAGCCCAGCCCCGCGATCAGCACACACAGCACCGCCAGAGACATCACCGCGCTGGCTTCAAGCCCGTGAAACATCCCCGGCTGCGGCGCCGCGCTCAGCGGGCTGCGGGCCAGTATGGCGTCCTTGGCATCGGCGGGTTTTCGCTTGACGGTGGGGCGTGTCCCGCGACCGACCTTGGTATAGACCGTCGCCTCCAGCCCATCGACATGGGAAAAACCGCTTTCCTGACAGAATCGCGCGTACACCCAGTCCGCGTTCATCCCAAGATAGCGTGCGTATGATTTGACATAGCCGTTGATGAAGCCGGGCGTTTCGAAAACGGACAGATCCGCGTCTTCGATGCCCGCGATATATTCGGCCTTGATCTTTATTTCGCGCTGGACGTCCAGCAGGGACTTGCCCTTCGTGGCTCTTTCCCCGCGCATAAGATCGCCGAGAGTCAGTTCGAAATCATCGAAACTCTTGAGCCTGACTGTGTCGTCCTCACGTGGCTCCTTAATGCGCCCCGTCATGCGTTTGTCCTGTCCCGACTGCCCAAATCCCCGTGCATCCCCACGATTCGTTGCGCGGGGTTTGCGCATCCAGTCGTAGCACATGACGGCTTTGGGCGCACGTATCATGCTTTCCGGCGCTTAACAAAGCCTGAAAACGCGTGACGGCACACCCCGAAGGGCATGCCGTTTTATCAGATCAGTACGCTGAAAAATCAGGCAGACAGCGCCTGGCGGCTCAGCGCGCAATGGGACCACAATCCGTCCAGCGCCTTGACCAGACGATCCATGTCATCGGGGCTGTGCACCGGCGACGGCGTGAACCGCAGGCGTTCCGTCCCGCGCGGCACGGTGGGGAAGTTGATCGGCTGCACATAGATGCCGCTGTCGCGCAGCAGCCGGTCGGAAATCATCTTGCATTTCACCGGATCGCCCACCGGCACCGGCACGATATGCGACCCGAAATCGATCAGCGGCAGGCCGATGCCCTTCAGGCGGGTCTTCAAGATATGCGCCTGGCTCTGATGCTTGTCGCGCAGCGCCTGATCGGTCTTCAGATGACGGATCGACGCCGCCGCGCCAGCGGCAATCGCCGGCGGAATAGAGGTCGTGAAGATGAACCCCGGCGCATAAGACCTTATCGCATCGACCATTTTTGCCGAGGCCGCGATATAGCCGCCCATCACACCGAAAGCTTTGCCCAGCGTCCCGTTGATGATGTCAATGCGGTGGGCCAGACCGTCGCGCTCCGCGACACCGCCTCCGTGCGGGCCGTAAAGCCCCACCGCATGGACCTCATCCAGATAGGTCAGCGCGCCGAATTCATCCGCCAGATCGCAAATCTCCCGGATCGGGCCGAAATCTCCATCCATGGAATAGACGGATTCGAAGGCGATGACCTTGGGCGCGGCCGGGTCCAGACGCTCCAGAACTTCCCGCAGATGGGCCAGATCGTTATGACGGAAAATGTGCTTTTCGCACCGCCCGTGCTTGATCCCTTCGATCATCGAGGCATGGTTCAGTTCATCAGAGACGATGATCAGGCCCGGGAAAAGCTGGGGAAGCGTCGAAAGCGTCGCCTCGTTGGCGATATAGGCCGAGGTGAAGACCAGCGCGCCTTCCTTCTGGTGCAGATCCGCCAGTTCCGCTTCCAGACGGCGGTGATAGACCGTGGTGCCCGAGATATTGCGCGTCCCGCCCGATCCGGCGCCGGTTGCGTCCACCGCTTCGTGCATCGCTGCCAGCACCGCGGGATGCTGCCCCATGCCCAGATAGTCGTTGCCGCACCAGACGGTGAT
>JAGQRU010000335.1 GCA_020425105.1 Paracoccaceae bacterium | reverse complement strand
AGCGAGCGGTAGAAATCGAAGATCTCGGGCCCGATCGCTTCGCCGGCTGTGTACCCGACCCGCACCCGGCTCAACCCCAGTGTATTCTTCAGCGGGCCGTAGACCAGAACCTCGCCCAGCTTATATGCCAGCCGGTCCGCACCGGACACGGGCTTGCCGTCCAGAATGGCGGGACCCACCCTGTTGGCCACCGCCATATAGGTGCGGAACAGCCATTTCTTGAACGCGCCCGCGTCTTCCATACGGATCATGACCGAGGTCAGCTTGGTTTCGAAGACCCGCGGCGGCGCGAAATAATAGGTCGGCCCGATCTCGCGCATATCGGTCATCATCGTGTCGGCGCTTTCCGGGCAGTTCACGCAGAACCCGCACCACATCGCCTGCCCGATCGAGAAGATAAAATCCCCCACCCAGGCCATGGGCAGATAAGCCAGCACCTCTTCGCGCTCGCCCAGGCCATCGAATTCGGCCGAGTTCTTCGCGGTTTCGATGATGTTGCGGTTCGACAGCACCACCCCTTTGGGCCGTCCGGTGGTGCCCGATGTGTAGAGCATCACGCAGGTGTCGTCATATCCCAACGCCGCTGACCGGCGCGCCACTTCGGGCAGAAGGTCGCCGCGCGCCGCGCGGCCCTTGTCCTGCAGCTGCGCATATCCGGTCAGGTGGGCATGATCGTATTTCCGCATGCCCCGCGGGTCGAGATAGATGATGTGTTCCAGCACATGCAGGTCGTCCATGACGTCCAGCATCTTGTCGACCTGTTCCTGATCGCCCGCCACCACGAAACGCGCGCCGCAATGGTCCAGAACGAAAGCGATCTCGTCGCCCACCGCATCCTGGTAAAGCGGCACCGGCACCGCGCCGACCTTCTGCGCGGCAACGATCGCCCAATAGAGCGCCGGACGGTTGCGGCCGATGATGGCGATTGTGTCTCCGGGCTGCGCGCCGAGCGTCATGAAGCCCAGCGCCAGTGCCTCGATCTCCTCCGCCGCCTGAGCCCAGGTCCAGACCTGCCAGATGCCCAGGTCCTTCTCCCGATAGGCCGGGCGGCCGCCCCGCAGCGCCACGTTGCGGTCCAGTATGCGTGGGATGGACGCCAGTTCCCCGGCGGCCTGCGCAATCGGTGCCAAATCCATTCCTCCCCTCGCCGCTCTTGCCGGCGGATCATCCTGTCCGGTTGCCCGGTGCGGATCGTGCCCCCATAATTACGCGTTAGGGGGACAGGTCAAATGTTTTTTTGAACGTCCGTTTATTTAAACCGCGATCCAGACCCGCAACTATCGACGGAAAAATGTCTATGGACTTGATTTCTACCACTTATTACGCGGTGATCTGCGCCGTGCTCAGTTTGGTCGCACCGGCGATCGGAGGCGTTCTGCCGCGGGTTCTGGCCGGGGTTGTGGTCGGAATGGCCGCCGCAGCGAGTCTGCCTTGGGTAAAATCGCTTCTGGGAATCTAGCTCGCGCGACTCCGTCCGACGCGCCGAAAGGCGCCTCGGACACAGTTCCGCGCGGCGCATGTCACATCAGATCGTCTTCGGCCTCAGCCGCCGAAATGCCCAGCTCCTCCAGCCCGCTTTCCAGATATTCGGCCAGAAGGTCCATGCCGATCAGATAGTCTTCGGTGCTGTTGGTCTTTTCCTGACGCGCCGTTTCATAAGCCTCGTCATATTCGTCGGCGGAAAAGCTTTCCCGCCCGATCCACGCCACCGCGACAAGGCTGTATTTCTCTTCCTCTGTCAGCGTGGCGACGAAGCTGCGCAATTCGTCCTCGGCCAGACCGCTGCTGTGGTCGGCCACGCCATCCTCTGCGCCGATCTGCCCGGCTTCGCCCATTTCCCTGGCCAGCAGGATCACCTGCGCAATCGTATCCGAATGAATTTCCGGCATAGCGTCCTCCGAAGTTGTTCGATCCGGCATCCCGCAAAAGCCTGCGCCTTGCATTGATCCAGCGCAAGAGGTTGTTTGCGTTGCCCTTCGCCAGCGCGAAACGAATGCCGGCGCCCTGCCCCATCCCGGGGGGACGGCGCCCGCGGCAGCGCCACGGCCCATGCATTGTGCGGCGCGGCGGAAAAATTTGATCCAACCCGGGCCCTGCCCCGTCTAAGGGGCAGTCGCTCTTGCGCGCAGGGCCCCCCACCCGTTAGACGCAAAGGAAAGCATACTTGCACCAAGGCATGGCGGATCCGTCGTGAGGGCAGACACGTGACGCAAGATCCAACCACCGAGGCGGTGTGGGTCGACTGCATGGTGCGGATCCGATCCGCCAGGGACCAGTCGGCGTTCATCGCCCTGTTTCGGCACTTCGCGCCGCGCGTAAAGGGATTTTTGATCAAGTCGGGGGCGGATCCGTCGCTGGCCGAGGAATGTATGCAAGAAGTCATGGCCACCGTGTGGCAAAAGGCGAACCAGTACGACGAAACCCGGGCCAGCGTCGCCACCTGGATTTTTACGATCGCGCGAAACCGGAAAATCGACATGCTGCGCAAGCAGCGGCGCCCCGAACCCGAAGACCTGACCTGGGGGCCCGAACCCGAACCGGATCAGGCCGACGTGCTTGAACTGCAGCAGGAAAGCGTGCGCTTGACCAGAGCGCTCGCCGCCCTGCCGGACAAACAAAGGACCTTGGTTGAAAGCGCCTATTTCGGAAACCTGTCGCACAGCGAAATTGCCGCTGAAACGGGCCTTCCGCTGGGCACCATAAAGTCGCGTATCAGGCTGGCGCTGGATCGTTTGCGCCACGAGATGAGGTAAAGGGTGGCGTCATGGTGATGCATCACATTCCCGACGAATATCTGATGGCCTATTCGGCTGGGATCCTGCCCGAATCCTTCAGCCTCGTCGTAGCCAGTCATGTGTCGCTGTCCGATGACAGCCGGGCGCGGCTGGAAGCCTTCGACGCGGTGGGCGGCGCGGTTCTGGAAACCGTGGCGCCCGGCGAGGTGACCGATGACAGTCTCGCGGCGACGCTGGCGCTGATCGGCGGGGCGCCGCCCGACCCGGCGCCCGCCGCCGCGCCTGTTGCCACGGGGATCTTTCCCGGACCGCTTCAGGCCTATGTCGGCGGCGATGTGGACACGGTCGCGTGGCGGCCCATCGGCAAGGGCGCCAGACAGGCCATCCTTGTGTCGGGCGAGTCCGCCAGCGTGCGGTTGCTTTATATCCCGTCGGGCATCGCGATGCCGGATCACGGTCATCACGGCACCGAAATGACCCTGGTGCTGCAAGGCGCCTTTCGCGATGAAAGCGGCGAGTTTCATCGCGGCGATATCGAGCTGGCCGATGCCTCCGATCAGCATACGCCCGTGGCCATTGGACCGACGCCTTGCATCTGCCTGACCGCCACGGATGCGCGGCTGCGGTTCAAGACCCTGCTGCCACGTCTGGCGCAACCCTTCCTGCGGATCTGACCGGGCGGCCGGGCGCCGTCAGCGGCCCAGAATCTTCAGCGGTTCGGCCGCCGGCGTCTCGGGCATGGTGATGTCTTCGAAATCGAACGCATCCATGCGCTGCGCACGCCGCCCGGCCTTTTCCGCCGAGATCTTGATATCGGCAATATCCTTCGCCGCCTGCCCGAAATGGCGGTCCAGATTGCCCACGCGGGCCCCCAGCCGTTCGACATCCGCATGCAGCAGCGCCAGTTCGCGCCGGATCAGCCCGGCCTGTTCGCGCATGCGTACGTCTTTCAGAACCGACCGCAAGGTGTTCAGGGTCGCCATGCAGGTGGTGGGCGACACCAGCCAGACGCGGGCATCGAAGCCTTCGCGCACGACCTCGGCGAAGCGCGCGTGCAGTTCGGAATAGACCGCCTCGGACGGCACGAACATCAGCGCCCCATCCGCGGTTTCGCCTTCGATGATGTAGCGTTCGGCGATGGCCCGGATATGGCGGCGCACGGCGGCGCGCAGATCGCGGGTGGCCACGGCGCGGTCCTGATCGGTGTCCGCATGGACCAGCGCTTCATAGGGTTCCAGCGGGAACTTGCTGTCGATGACCAGCGGCCCCGGCGGGTTCGGCAGGTGGATCAGGCAATCGGCCCCCCGCCCGTTCGACAGCGTCGCCTGCATCGAATAGGAATCCGGCGGCATCGCCTTGCGGACGATGTCGTTCAACTGAATTTCCCCGAAGGCGCCGCGCGTCTGCTTGT
>JAGQRU010000334.1 GCA_020425105.1 Paracoccaceae bacterium | reverse complement strand
GCGGTTCCCAGCCCAGGAACACGACCGGTTCGCCCTTGCGTGTCGCGCGCGCCACTTGCGCCAACATGCCCTGTTCGGAACTTTCCACCACTTCGAAATCGTCCAGCCCGAAGGCGTTCGCATCGATCATCGACTGGATCAGGCGGTTGCCGTCATTGCCGGGTTCGATGCCGTAAATGCGACCGTCGAGTTCGTCTTCGAAATTCGCGATCTCGGCGAAATTGGTGATGCCGATCTTTGCCCCTTGGGCATTCGTCGCCAGGGTGTATTTGGCGCCTTCCAGATTTTCGCGCACCGTGTCGACCGTACCGGCGTCGCGATAGGGCGCGATGTCGTTTTCCATGGTCGGCATCCAGTTGCCCAGAAACACGTCCACGTCGCCATGGGCCATGGAGGTATAGGTCACGGGCACCGACAGGACCTTGATATCGGTGTCATAGCCAAGCGCGTTGAGAAGCACGGCGGTTGTCGCGGTGGTCGCGGTGATATCGGTCCAGCCCACATCGGAAAATGTGACCTTGCCGCACTCCGCCGAGGCGGTGGCCGCCGCGAGGGTCAGCGCAAGGGCCGGGATGGCGCGTTTGATGGTCATCGGACCTCTCCGTCGGTTATTGATTGACGAGTCAATTAAGAACCGAAAGAATGATTATTGCAACGGGAAAGGTGCGCTGATGCCAAAACTGGGGATGGAGCCGCTTCGCAGGCGGGCGCTTGTCGCGGCGACGATCGCCGAGATCGGCGCCGTCGGGTCGTTAGAGGTCACGGTCAGCAACATCGCGCGGCGGGCAGGGGTCTCCAGCGCGCTGGCGCATCACTATTTTGGCAGCAAGGACAAGCTGTTCCTGGCCGCCATGCGCGCGGTGCTGACAGATTTCGGGGCCGAGGTGCGGGCGGCGCTGCGGGGGGTGCGGGATCCGCGGCAGCGCCTGTCCGCGATCGTCCGGGTGTCGTTTTCCGAAACCAGCTTCCGGCCCGAGGTGATCGCGGCATGGCTTAATTTTTATGTCCATGCGCAGAACTCAGACGAAACGCAGCGGCTGCTGCGGCTGTATCAAGCGCGGCTGCACACGAATCTGATGCACGCGCTGCGCCCCTTGGCCGGTCCGCGCGCGGACACCATTGCGCGGACGACGGCCGCGCTGATCGACGGGCTTTATATCCGTCAGGCGTTGCGCGATCCGGCGCCGGACGCCCGCAGGGCTGTCCAGCTTGTGACCGATTATCTGGACGATGCGCTTGCCGCATCGGCCCCATTGCCCGAAAGGACCCCGGCATGATCGCCCAGCCCGAAGCCAGCCATTTCGTGAATGGCGCGTATCTGGAGGATGCCGAAGGTCCGCAGATCGACGTGATCTATCCGGCGGACGGGCGCTCTGTCGCCACCCTTCATGGCGCGACGCCGGATGTGGTCGAACGGGCGCTGCGCACGGCACAAGCCGCGCTTCCGGCATGGCGGGCGATGACCGGAACGGAACGGGGCCGCATTCTGCGCCGCGCCGCCGACATCATCCGCGACCGCAATCGGGCGCTGTCCGAACTGGAAACGCTGGATACCGGCAAGCCGCTGCAGGAAACCCTGGTGGCGGACGCGGCCAGCGGCGCCGACGCGCTGGAATATTTCGGCGGGCTGGCGGGCACGCTGACCGGCGAGCATATCCCGCTGGGCGGCGATTTCGCCTATACGATCCGCGAACCGCTGGGGGTTTGCGTGGGCATCGGGGCGTGGAACTATCCCACGCAGATTGCCTGCTGGAAGGCCGCGCCGGCGCTGGCCTGCGGCAATGTCATGATCTTCAAGCCGTCAGAACAAACACCGCTCGGCGCGCTGAAGCTGGCCGCGATCCTGACAGAAGCCGGGTTGCCTCGGGGCGTCTTCAACGTGGTACAGGGAAGGGGCGACGTAGGCGCCGCGCTGGTCACGGACCCGCGGGTGAACAAGGTGTCGTTGACCGGATCGGTGCCGACAGGGCGCAAGGTCTATGCCGCCGCCGCAGCGGGCATGAAACATGTAACGATGGAACTGGGCGGCAAGTCACCCCTGATCATCTTCGACGATGCCGATCTGGACGACGCCGTCAGCGCGGCCATCAACGGCAATTTCTATTCCTCGGGCCAGATTTGTTCGAACGGCACACGGGTCTTTGTGCATCGCGCGATCAAGGAGGCGTTTTTGCAGCGTCTTGCCGACCGGGTGTCAAACGCGGTGATCGGCGATCCGATGGACGAGGCGACGAATTTCGGCCCCATGGTCTCGGAAGCACAAACCGCAATCGTGCTGGGCTATATCGCCAAGGGGCAGGCCGAAGGGGCGCGTCTGGTGACTGGCGGCACGCGGCTCGACCGGCCCGGCTGTTTCATTGCGCCCACGGTTTTTGCTGATGTGACCGACGGCATGACCATCGCGCGGGAGGAGATCTTCGGCCCCGTCCTGTCGGTGCTGGATTTCGACGACGAGGCCGACGTCATCGCCCGCGCCAATGCCACCGATTTCGGACTGGCAGGGGCGGTGTTCACCCGCGACCTGACACGCGCGCATCGGGTCGTGGCGGCGCTTGAAGCCGGGACCTGCTGGATCAACACCTATAACCTGACGCCGGTGGAAATGCCCTTCGGCGGGGTCAAGGCGTCGGGGGTGGGGCGCGAAAACGCCAAAGCGGCGGTGGACCATTATACCCAGCTCAAGACCGTCTATGTGGGCATGGGCCCGGTCGATGCGCCGTTCTGAGGGCCGGAACATGGAAGCGGATTTCGTTATTGTCGGAGCCGGGTCGGCCGGGTGCGCGCTGGCCTACCGGTTGTCCGGGGCCGGGGCGTCGGTGCTGGTCATCGAACATGGGGGCACCGATGCGGGGCCGCTGATCCAGATGCCCGCGGCGCTGAGCTATCCGATGAATATGGCGCGCTATGACTGGGGTTTTCAGACCGAACCCGAACCGCATCTGGGCGGGCGGCGGTTGGTGACGCCGCGCGGCAAGGTCATCGGCGGATCCTCGTCGATCAACGGCATGGTCTATGTGCG
>JAGQRU010000333.1 GCA_020425105.1 Paracoccaceae bacterium | reverse complement strand
TTCCTTGGTCAGCGTCGTGCCCTTGTGGGTGGCCAGAAACTCCAGCACCTCGTATTCCATGCGCGTCAGCGGCACTTTTTCGCCATCGACGCTGGCGTGCCGGGCGGAGGTGTCCAGCGACAGGCGCCCGACATGAATGTCGCCATCCGCCGCGTGCTGGGTCGCGTGGATCCGGGCCACGAGATCCCGCTGGTGAAACGGTTTGGCCAGGACATCCGCGGTTTCAAAACCGTTTGGCACGGCAGCCCCCTTGTCGCCACCCGTCAGCAGCAGCATCGGCACGGGCCCATCCCATTCCGCCACACGGCGGCGCAACGCGCGCATCAAGCGTCGCGGCAGGTTCGCATCAAGGATCAGGACGTCGGGCCGCGCCAGCCGGGCCACGTCATCGCCGCCCCGGCTGAGCCGGCCAAGCGCACTGCTGGCCAGCATCAAGGCGACGCTGTTGGCCAGAATGGGATCATGTGTAAGTAGTGTTATCTGCATGGGGCTCCTCCCCACACCGCATTCTGTTTACATATCACAAAACGCAGATGTGTCAAGATTTACGGGTCCCCCGCGCGGGGCCGCACGGGGGGATACTGGGCACTTCGGGCCGTTCGCGGGGCGTCCGGACGCGAAGCCGCCCCGCTTTCAGACCCGAAACACCCGCATGATCGTCCGCACCGATCCAGCATTGCAGTTCTTCCGCCGACAGCTCGTAGCGCGCCATTGCATCATCGGCCTTGATCAGACCATGACGCACCGCCTTGACCACGATGGCCTTGCGGCTGGCCACCCAACGCTGTGTGCCGTCTTCGGGCAGATCCGCGAGCGACAAGGTGCTTCCGTCCGGCAAACCGACAAGCCGGGGACCGTTCACTTTTCTGAGATACATTCAGCTCTCCTGCGTCCAGCGGAGGCTGCCTTCCTGAAGACAAGCCATCGCGTTGCTAAAAGTTCCGGACGAAGGCGTACTCGTTCACAGGAAACCGCTCATTCCAGGTCCCCCGTCCGGCCAAGCATATCTAAAGGTCGCGCCATGCGGGTGTGAGATCGGCAAAAGGCGTGATCCCAAGGCAAAAGCGATCCCTTCACGCCAAGAGGTAGGGCGGGATATACGAAAGGCGAACGTACCCCCGCAGCGAGGCCAGCGCCCCGCACGGCTTGACTTTACCGCCCATCGCAGGCACATCGCGGCCAAACCCCGGAAGATCACGATTCTTCCGGTCCCTGATCATATGCGGGGATCGCCGTCCACCAGCGCGTTGCGCCCGTGGGCGCGCAATTCCATTGGCGCTCTGGTCTCAGAACGCCCCGCTGCGGCTGGGACCGACGGGCGAAAAGGAAGAAGGAGCGCGCCGCGCATGTTTGAAAATCTGTCCGAACGCCTGGGCGGCGTCTTCGACCGGCTGACCAAGCAGGGCGCGCTTTCCGATGACGATGTGGCCACCGCCCTGCGCGAGGTTCGCGTTGCGCTGCTGGAAGCCGACGTGTCGCTGCCGGTGGCGCGCGATTTCGTCAAGGCGGTACAGAAAAAGGCCACCGGGCAGGCCGTAACCAAGTCCGTGACCCCGGGCCAGCAGGTGGTCAAGATCGTTCATGACGAACTGATCCACGTTCTGGCCGGCGACGACGCCAATCCCGGCGCCCTGAAGATCGACAACGCCCCCGCGCCGGTGCTGATGGTGGGCCTGCAAGGGTCGGGGAAGACCACGACCACCGCGAAGCTCGCCAAGCGGCTGAAGGAAAAGAACGGCAAGCGGGTGCTGATGGCCTCG
>JAGQRU010000332.1 GCA_020425105.1 Paracoccaceae bacterium | reverse complement strand
CGCAACGGCATGGGCAAGACCACGCTGATGAAGACCCTGATGGGCATCGTGCCCACCAGGGACGGGTCGATCACCGTGGGCGACGTGCCGGTCACCCACCTGAAATCGCACAAGCGGGTGGCGTCGGGTCTGGCCTATGTGCCCCAAGGGCGGCAGATCTTTTCGTCCATGACGGTCGAAGAGAACGTCGAAACCGGTCTGACGGTGACGGGGCGCAAATCCGTGCCCGGCGATATTTACGAACTCTTCCCCGTCCTGCTGGAAATGAAGAACCGCCGCGGCGGCAACCTGTCGGGCGGCCAGCAGCAGCAGCTGGCCATCGCCCGGGCGCTGGCCTCTAGCCCCAAGGTGCTGCTGCTGGACGAACCGACCGAAGGCATCCAGCCGTCGATCATCCGCGAAATGGCCCGCACCCTGCGCCGGATCCGCGACGACCGCGGGCTGACCATCGTGGTGTCCGAACAGGTGCTCAGCTTCGCTCTCGACGTCGCCGACAGGGTGCTGGTGCTGGAAAAGGGCACCTTCGTTCATGACAGCCCGCGCGCCGGCATCGACGAAGCCAAAGTTTCGAAATTTCTCTCTGTCTGACCACTCGCAAGAAAGGACACCGCATGGCCGACACCCTGATTTCCGTCGATCTGAGCGAGAGCCCGCATACCAACGAATGCGTGCATAACCGCTGGCATCCCGACATCCCCATGGCCGTCTGGGTCGATCCCGGCGACGATTTCAAGATCGAGACCTATGACTGGACCGGCGGTCAGATCAAGAACGACAACGACGCCTCGGACGTCCGCGATGTGGAGCTTGAACAGGTGCATTACCTGTCCGGCCCGATCGGGGTCAAAGGCGCCGAGCCAGGGGATCTTCTGGTGGTCGAAATCCTGGATATCGGCGCCAAGGAAGACAGCCTGTGGGGCTTCAACGGCTTCTTTTCCAAACAGAATGGCGGCGGCTTCCTGACCGAACATTTCCCCCAGGCGCAGAAATCCATCTGGGATTTCCACGGCATGTTCACCACCTCGCGCCACATTCCGGGGGTCAAATACGCCGGGCTGATCCATCCGGGTCTGATCGGATGTCTGCCTGACCGCAAAATGCTGGACATGTGGAACACCCGCGAAAAGGCGCTGTTTGACACCGACCCCGACCGCACGCCGCCGCTGGCCGCCCTGCCCAACACCCAATCGGCGCATATGGGCAAGCTGACCGGCGACGCCAAGGCCAAGGCCGCCGCCGAAGGCGCCCGCACCGTGCCGCCGCGCGAACATGGCGGCAACTGCGATATCAAGGATCTCAGCCGCGGCTCGAAGGTCTATTTCCCGGTCTATGTGGACGGCGCCGGTCTTTCGATGGGCGATCTGCATTTCAGCCAGGGCGACGGTGAAATCACCTTCTGCGGCGCCATCGAAATGGCCGGCTGGCTGCATATCAAGGTGGAGCTGATCAAGGGCGGGATGGAAAAATACGCCATCAAGAACCCGATCTTCAAGCCGTCGCCCATCGTGCCGAAATACGACGACTATCTGATCTTCGAAGGCATCAGCGTCGATGAAAGCGGGACCCAGCACTATCTGGATGTGCACATCGCCTATCGCCAGGCCTGCCTGAACGCGATCGAGTATCTGAAGAAGTTCGGCTATACCGGGGCGCAGGCCTATGCGATCTTGGGTACCGCGCCGGTGCAGGGGCATATTTCGGGCGTGGTGGATATTCCCAACGCCTGCGCCACGCTCTGGCTGCCCACCGACATCTTCGAAGGCGATCTGATGCCCGGGCCGAACGGACCGACGGTTCTGCTGGACGGCAGCATCGACGTGCCGCTGGCGCCCGATCTTTAAGCCCATCGCCGCAGCGCCCCGCCGGGGCCGCTGCGGCTGACCGACCTGAACACGGGATCCCGTCATGCCTGTTTATGAATACGACTGCCCCCAATGCGGAACCTTCGTGGCCTTCGCGCCCATGGCCGCTTTCGCCGATCCCTGCGACTGCCCCGATTGCGCAACCAGCGCGCCGCGGGCGTTGCACACCGCACCGGGGATCGCGCAGATGAGCAGCACCCGCCGCACGGCGTTTGCCACCAATGAACGCGCCGCCGACAGCCCGAAGCGCTCCGGCGGCGGTCACGGCCCCGGCTGCGGATGCTGTTCGGGCAGCAAGAAAATGCCGTCGGGCACTCTGCATCGCCCGGACGGATCGAAGAGCTTTCCGGCCAAACGGCCCTGGATGATCTCGCACTAGGAGGGGGGCGCTGCCCGCCCGCACCGGCCGCGCAACCGCCATCTGCGGCCGGTGCGGGCGACAGTCGCCCTAAGTTCTGAACTCCTAAATGCCCTTCCCCGGTCGTGGTACCGATGCTTCCCTCCGATCCATGAAGGAGAGCATGGCGCGTTTTGATCTGGCCGATTTCGAGTGGGAGCTGATCCAGCCCCTTCTGCCGAACAGACCGCGAGGCGTGGCACGGGTGGATGACCGGCGGGTGTTGAACGGGATATTCCGGGCACTCGGGACCGGCTCGCCTTGTCGCGATTTCCTCGGGCGTTACGGCCCGCACACCACCATCTGCAACCGTTGGGCCAGGGCAGGTGTCTGAGTGCAAATCTTTGAAACCCTAGCTGAAAAATCCCCGGGCTTGTGTCGCTTATTCGCCATTCCAAGCCCTCCGTTTTCCAACCATAGCGGCGGGACCAATTCAGCGGGGGTGACCCAGATTCTTCGCCACCAGCCGCGCCAGAGCACGCCTGGGCGGCATGATGGAAATTTCAACTTTCCTTTCGGAATTTTGCGCGTATTCTGCGCGCCATGAGCATCACGCCGCATATCCTTGCCCGCCGCGCCCGTCTTGGCGCCCTGCTGCTCCTTACACGCCTCTGAGCGTGCCGTTTCGGCGCGACCGCTCAGAGGATTGCTTCCCGCGCCATCCGAAACCATAGAACGGCAAACCAAGACGGCCCAGAAACCTGTTTGGGTCAGCACGAGGCGAATTCCATGACGACCGACACGGCCACGCAAAACCGCGTGAAGATTTTCGACACCACCCTGCGCGACGGCGAACAAAGCCCCGGCGCCACCATGACCCATGCCGAGAAACTGGAAATCGCCGGACTTCTGGACGATATGGGCGTGGACATCATCGAAGCGGGCTTTCCCATCGCCTCCGA
>JAGQRU010000331.1 GCA_020425105.1 Paracoccaceae bacterium | reverse complement strand
AGGTGATCGTGCGGCAGATGCTGCAGAAATTCGAAATCCTCGATTCCGGCGAGACCACGCTGCTGAAAGGCGAACACGTGGACAAGGCGGAACTGGACGAGACGAACGACAAGGCGCTGGCCGAAGGCCGCCGCCCTGCCGAAGCGGAGCCGATCCTTCTGGGGATCACCAAGGCGTCGCTTCAGACTCGGTCGTTCATCTCGGCCGCGTCGTTCCAGGAAACCACGCGGGTGCTGACCGAGGCATCGGTGCAGGGCAAGCGCGACAAGCTGATCGGCCTGAAGGAAAACGTCATCGTCGGCCGTCTGATCCCGGCCGGCACCGGCGGGGCCAGCCAGCGCGTGCGCCGCATCGCCGCCGAACGCGACCAGAAGGTGATCAGCCAGAAACAGGCCGAAGCCGCGCTGGCGCTGGATGCCCCCGAGGCGCAGGGACTGGGCGATGTCTTCGGCGAACCGCCGATGGACAATCTGGTGGATACGCCGGAAAGCCGGGACATCTAGGCCCGAGCCGACAACAACGAAGAAACCCGCCGCGAGGCGGGTTTTTTATTGGGGTGGTCGCAGATCCCGTCGCGCAGGCGGTAAAGGCTTGTCGTGAATCGACTGGCTTGTTAACTTTTTCGTGCATTGTTTTAGGAGATTTCAAATGCGCTCGATTGCGGTCGCCTTCTTGGCGTTGTCTGTTTCCATGCCAAGTCTTTCCGAAGCCAATTCCCTGCTTCTGGATTTCGAATTTGGCTATTCTGACCCCCAGCCGGTTCTGGACGCTGCCTATGATGAAGGGATCATCATCGATGACCCCAACTATCTGGTCTATGGTGCATTGCCCGACCGCATCACCCTTGGGAATGCCGGATTGGAGCGGACGGCGAGCTTCACCGCACGGCCACTGTATGTTTTTGACGCGCTTACGGTCGATGTTCTGTATGCGGGCGCGAATATTGAATCGCTCGACTGTACGAGTAAGCCGCTTGTCAGCACGTACTCGGGTGTTGTTGCATGTGATGCAAATCTCGATTTCACCGATGTGGTGCCGTCCGAGTTTACAGTTCTGCAAGATGCGCCGTTGGAAATCACCGGGTATCAGGGCGGATCGGTTGTCGCGCAGGCTACGGTTGATCCGGCGATTGTTGAAACGCTGGATATAGCCGCGCTTGGCCCGTTTAAAGATCTCGACCTGCTGGAATTCACACTGGGTTTTCCCCTGCTTTACGGTGACGTCGCCTATTTCGATGCGCGCCAGAACCGGTGGTTGTCCTGCACCGGTGGCGGCTGCGGCGCTATCGAATTCGACAATCTGGCGCTGAAAGTGACCAGCCCATCGCAGGTTCCGCTGCCGGCAGGCGCGGCGCTGATGATCCCGGCGCTCATCGCACTGGGCGGGTTGCGCAAGCGCCGGGCACCATTGCTCTGACCGCTTTCTGACAAAGGGTTCTATGCCCCGCCTTCGGGCGGGGTTTTTTTGTGCCGGTGCCCACCGGTTTTCGTGCCCTGCTTGAACCGGCGCGCCCGGAATGCGATTGCGGGAGTGGGCCGGGGGCCCTTCACCACACTAAGGCGGATAGGGCGATACAGGCGTTGAACGACAATCTGCGGGGCGCGGCGTTGATGAGCCTCGCCATGGCGGCATTCACCGCCAACGATGCCTGTATGCGCGCCATTGCCGGTCACCTTCCCGTGGCGCAGGTCCTGTTCCTGAGAGGGGGCATCACGGCGGCGATCCTGTTTGCCATCGCGGCGCATCGCGGGCTTCTGGTGCAGGCTGTGCGGCTCGATCGGCGTGGCCGGCTGATGGTGGGACTGCGCTGTCTGGGGGAGGTTTGGACCGCGTTCG
The DNA here is from genome assembly GCA_020425105.1 of Paracoccaceae bacterium. Classification (GTDB taxonomy): domain Bacteria; phylum Pseudomonadota; class Alphaproteobacteria; order Rhodobacterales; family Rhodobacteraceae; genus Meridianimarinicoccus. Next base: position 1,154 of record JAGQRU010000331.1, on the reverse strand, counting down.
CGGTGTTGATTTCGCTCCAGCACATGGCGCTGTCCACCTTTACCGCCATCGGGCAGGCGGGGCCGCTGGCCATCGGTCTTGCGGGAGCCGTCTTCCTGCGCGAACCGCTGGGCTGGCACAGGTTGCTGGTCATTCTGGCGGGATTTGTGGGGGTGATGATCATTATCCGGCCCGGCACGGATGTTTTCGATGTGTGGAGCCTTGCAGCCCTGGCGGCCGTGGCGGGTCTGACCCTGCGGGATCTGAGCGCCCGGCGCTTGCCAGCAGGCCTGTCGCCGGTCGTGGCGGCTTTGGCCGGTGCCATCGCAGTGGCTGCCGCGGCTGGAGTGTGGAGCCTGTCGGCCCCTTGGCAGGTGCCGTCATTGCGCACCATGGTGTTGCTGGTCTGTGGCGCGGTTTGCCTTGTGGCGGCCTATATCCTTGTGGTGCGCACCATGCAGGTCGGCGAGATCGGTTTCGTTGCACCGTTCCGGTATACCGGGCTTCTCTGGGCTCTGATGCTTGGGACCATCCTGCTGGGGGAGCGCCCCGATGGTGCAACCCTGCTGGGCGCGGGAATCGTTGTGGCTGCAGGGGCCTATACCCTTTTCGCGGAACGGCGGCAGCGCGGACAGATACCCCCGGGAGCCACGCGCTGAGTGCCCCGCGATGCTGTTGACACCCCCTGCGACTCTGTCTATACGCCGCGCAATCGGGTGAGGTGTATCCTCTTCTGACACCAATTTAGTCGTGGTCACGATCCGGGCCCAGATTGCTCCGATCCTCTGGAACGCGCCGCGTCGCCCCTTGAAATGGGGGGCGAGAGCGGCTTTTTCGTTTGCCCGCACCTGAATGCGGGGCGCACCACGCACCGACCGAAACCGCACGTCGTCTTGGCGTGCATTGACAAGACGACGAAGAGCAACGCGGAGAATTAACCGGAATGCCAACGATCCAACAGCTGATCCGCAAGCCGCGGCAGCCGAAAGTGAAACGCTCCAAGTCCCAGCACTTGGAATCCTGCCCCCAGAAGCGCGGTGTCTGCACCCGCGTCTACACCACCACACCGAAAAAGCCGAACTCGGCCATGCGGAAGGTGGCCAAGGTGCGTCTCACCAATGGCTTCGAAGTCATCAGCTACATTCCGGGTGAAAGCCACAACCTGCAGGAGCACT
>JAGQRU010000010.1:2611-2817 GCA_020425105.1 Paracoccaceae bacterium | reverse complement strand
ATCCGCGCCGTCGTGGAATATTAAGGCCGTGGAGCTGATCTCGCAAAACCGTTGCTTCGGCGGCACGCAATCGGTGTTCAAGCACCGGTCCGAGGTCTGCAATACCGACATGACCTTCGGTATTTTCCTGCCGCCGCAGGCGCAGTCGGCCTCCGTCCCGCTCTTGTGGTATCTGTCGGGACTGACCTGCACCCATGAAAACGCCA
>JAGQRU010000010.1:0-2567 GCA_020425105.1 Paracoccaceae bacterium | reverse complement strand
TCCCCGACACCTCGCCGCGCGGCGATGGCGTGGCGGATGACGACGCCTATGATCTGGGGCAGGGCGCCGGGTTCTATGTGAATGCCACGCGCGCGCCGTGGAAAGAGCATTTCCAGATGTACGACTATATCGTGCATGAACTGCGCGCGGTGCTGCAGGGGGCGCTGCCCGTCAACGGCGCGCAGGGCATTACGGGTCATTCCATGGGCGGCCACGGGGCGCTGGTGATCGCGTTTCGCAATCCGGCCCTGTTCCGATCCGTGTCCGCCTTCGCCCCCATCGTCAACCCGACCCGGTCCGACTGGGGGCGCAAGCAGCTTTGCGCTTATCTGGGGCACGATGAATCTGCATGGACGAGCTATGACGCCAGCCTGCTTCTGGAACAGCACGGGTGGCAGGGCGATATTCTGATCGATCAGGGGGACAGCGACCAGTTTCTGGATCTGTTGAAACCCGAAGCCATGGCCAAGGTCATCACCGAAAAGCGGCAGCCCGGTGTTGTGCGCCTGCAGCCGGGCTATGACCACAGCTACTATTTCGTCTCCAGCTTCGGCGCCGACCACGTGAAGTGGCATGCCGAACGTCTGAAGGCGTGACCCGGAAAGGATCCTCATGACCCGTTTCGCACCCGCGTGGATTTGTGCGCTGTTGCTGGGCACCGCGTCGTCGGCATGGGCCGATGGCGACGCCGCAACCGGCGAAAAGGTGTTTCGCAAGTGCAAGGCCTGTCATGAAATCGGCGACGGCGCGCAGCACCGGGTCGGTCCCGTTCTGTCCGGGGTCGTCGGCCGCACTGCGGGCACCGCGGATGGATTTGCCTATTCCGACGCGATGACCGCCGCGGGCGCGGAGGGGCTCGTCTGGACGCCCGAGACCCTGGCGGCGTTTCTGGAAAAACCGAAGGCCGTCGTTTCCGGCACCAAGATGAGTTTCGCGGGTCTGCGGCGCGAGGAGGAGCGCGCCGATGTCATCGCGTATCTGAGCGGGTTCCCCTGAGCCCGGGAAGAGTGACGCACCAACTCCGGGTCCAGCGGCAGGACGAGGAGGGCGACGCAGCAAGCCGCACCGAATGAACTTTATCCGGACGGCCCGATGCCTGAGCAAAAGTGGCCGGTCCGATCAGAGAAGCGGCGCTGACCGCAACGGGAGGAAAACATGACGAAACTGCTCTATCTTTCAACGGCGATCCTGGTCGGCGGGGCCCTGTCGGCCAGCGCGAATGCCGATTTGCAGACGTTGATTGACGATCCTAACCAGTGGGTCATTCAGACCGGCGACTATGCCAACCAGCGGTTTTCCGATCTCGATCAGATCAACGCCGGCAATGTCGGCGACCTGCAGGTCGCTTGGACCTTTTCGACCGGCGTTCTGCGCGGCCATGAAGGCGGGCCGCTGGTTGTGGGCGACATCATGTATGTGCATGCGCCGTTCCCCAACACGGTCTTTGCGCTGGATCTGAACAACGATGGCAAGATCCTGTGGCGCTATGAACCCAAGCAAGATCCGAACGTGATCGCGGTGATGTGCTGCGATACGGTCAACCGCGGTCTGGCCTATGCCGATGGCAAGATCCTGCTGCATCAGGCGGACACGACCCTGGTGGCGCTGGATGCCAAGACGGGTGAGATCGTCTGGAGCACCCAGAACGGCGATCCCGCGATCGGCGAAACCAACACCGCCACCGTGATGCCGGTCAAGGACAAGGTGCTGGTCGGGATCTCGGGCGGTGAATATGGCGTGCGCGGGTCGGTGACCGCCTATAACCTGTCCGACGGGTCGCGCGCCTGGCGGGCCTATTCGACCGGTCCCGACAATGAAATGCTGTTCGATCCGGCCAACACCACTCATCTGGGCAAGCCGGTGGGCGCGGATTCCAGCCTGAATTCGTGGGAAGGCGATCAGTGGAAAATCGGCGGCGGCACGACCTGGGGCTGGTATTCCTATGACCCGGATCTGAACCTCGTCTACTACGGGTCGGGCAACCCGTCGACCTGGAACCCGGCGCAGCGCCCGGGCGACAACCGCTGGTCGATGACCATTTTCGCCCGCGATGCCGACACCGGCGTGGCGAAATGGGTCTATCAGATGACCCCGCATGACGAATGGGACTTCGACGGCATCAACGAGATGATCCTGACCGATCAGGAAATCGACGGCCAGATGCGCAAGTTGCTGACCCATTTCGACCGGAACGGGTTCGGCTATACGCTCGACCGCGCGACGGGCGAGCTTCTGGTGGCTGAAAAGTACGATCCGGCGGTGAACTGGGCGACCGAGGTCGTGATGGATCCGTCCAGCGATCAATACGGGCGCCCGCAGGTGGTGGCCGAATATTCGACCGAACAGAACGGCGAAGACGTCAACTCCACCGGCATCTGCCCGGCGGCCCTGGGGTCGAAGGACCAGCAGCCCGCAGCCTATTCGCCCAAGACCGAACTGTTCTATGTGCCGACCAACCACGTCTGCATGGACTATGAGCCGTTCCTCGTCAGCTATTCGGCCGGTCAGCCCTATGTGGGCGCGACCCTGTCGATGTACCCGGCGCCGGACAGCCATGGCGGCATGGG
>JAGQRU010000047.1 GCA_020425105.1 Paracoccaceae bacterium | reverse complement strand
GCCGGGGATCACGGCTTCGCCGCCGTATTTCTTCACGCCAAGGCGGCGACCGATGGAGTCGCGACCGTTACGGGATGAGCCGCCTGCTTTCTTATGTGCCATCTTTCGCTCCTACTTACTCGGCCGCGGCCGTGTCTTGCTTGGGGGCGGACGCAGCACCGGTAGCGGCTTTCACGCCCGTGGCATCGGCGCCCGATGCCAGGATGTCGGTGATCCGCAGCAGGGTCAGCTGCTGACGATGACCGCGGGTCCGCTGCGACGAATGCTTGCGGCGGCGCTTGACGAAGCTGATCACCTTGTCGGCCTTGATCTGTTCGATCACTTCCGCCTGAACGGCGGCGCCGGCCACGGTGGGGCTGCCGATGACGGTATCATCGCCGCCCAGCATCAGCACTTCGTTGAACTGGATCTTGTCGCCGGCCACGGCCGCCAGCTTTTCCACCCGCAGCACGTCGCCGCTTTGGACCTTGTATTGTTTGCCGCCGGTTTTCAGAACCGCAAACATAGCATTTCCTTTTCATCTCCGCGTTCTTCGGCCCCGCCTTGAGCGGTGTTGTGCGGCATTCCGCGCCCCGAACTGCGCGCCTTTTCGGCGTCATTCAAGAATCCCGGCAAAACCGGAAGCCGCCGTATGTGGCAAGGGCCGGGAAAAGTCAAGCGGGGGGCGGTCAGATCTCCTGCGCCGCCAGCATCAGCGACAGCGCCTTGCCGGTCTGATAGGATGTGCGGACGAACAGCGTGTCGAAGGCCCGGAAAAGCGCCGTATTCAGCGCCTGCCCCGCCCCGCTTTCCGAAAACGCGATATAGCGCGCCAAATCGTCTTCGCTGACCGGCTGATAGGCAAGCCACAGGAAGGCACGCACCCAGTCTTCGGTCGATGCGCGGATTTCAGGTTCCTGCAGCCAGACCTCGGACAGGATTTCATCATCGCTCAGCCCGTCGCGGGCCCCATCAGGGTCGCCTTCACGCATCCCCTGCAGAAATGCGGCATTGGCATTCAGCGCCCCCAGCACGTTTGAATCGATCAGATCGTTGGTGACGATGAATTTTTCCAGCGCGGCGATGCGCGGCGCCTGCGCGGAGGCCTGAGCTTCGAACCGCGACAGCACCGCGGCTTCAACTTCGGGGTCGTTCAACGCCTGCCGCGCCGACATTTCCAGCGCGACCAGTTCCTGCCCGATATCCGACCCGAAAAAGGCCAGCGCGGCGGTGGCGTCTTCTTCGCTCAGCGCATCGGCGAAGGTGTCGCGCATCATCGGGCCGACCCGTTCGGGCGCGTTCAGGCCCGCAAGGGTCTGGCGCCATCCTTCCAAGACACGCGCGCCCGCATCTTCGCCCGCAAGCTCGGCGCCCGAGTCCACTGCCTCGTCGCGCAGGATCACCAGCAGTTGTTCCAACTGCAGGGCATCAAGCACCAGATCACTGGTCCGGGCGGTCTGCGCCAGCGCGGACAAAGGCAAAACAATCGCGAACAACACTGCCAGGATGCGCATGATCCACTCCTTCATTCCCACAAGAATGGGGCCGCGATAAAAAAATGACAATGGAGCGCGCATCGCCAGCGGAAAAGTGGTTGCACGCCCGATGGGCTTTGACTATGCCCGCAACACCCGTAGCGGAGAGGTGCCGGAGTGGTCGAACGGGGCGGTCTCGAAAACCGTTGTTCCTTCACGGGAACCCAGGGTTCGAATCCCTGTCTCTCCGCCATCATTCCCTGACTTCAGGCCCGATTGGCACAACGTCCGGACGGACGCGCCCCGAGCTCGCGGCGCGTCACTGCTTGGCTTTTTCCATTGCCGGACGCAGGGTTTCGGTCAGCACGCGCGATGTGATCGGTCCGGCGAAGCGCAGCACGATACGCCCGTCGCCGTCGATGACGAAGGTTTCGGGCACGCCGTAAAGCCCCCATTCCAACGCCATGCGCCCGCTTTCATCCGCCCCGATCGTCGCGAACGGATCGCCCAGTTCCTGCAGGAAGGCCAGCGCCTTGGCCGGATCGTCCTTATAATTGACGCCGTGGATCACCACGCCTTCTTCGGCCAGCGCTTCCAGCGTCGGATGTTCCACCCGGCAGGGCGCGCACCAGCTGGCCCAGAAATTCACCAGCTTCACGCCGGGTTCCTTCAGCGCGGCCGCCGTAAAGACCACCTTGTCGCCCAACGGGGAAACGGCGACCAGAGGCGCCTCCTGCCCGGCCAGCGCGGAGGGCAGCGCATCGGGATCTTCCCGCTGCATGCCCCACAGAAACAGCGCAGCCAGGCCGGCAAACAGCACCGGCGGCACCAGCATCAGCGGCGACAATTTAGCCATCGGTCTTGGTTCTCCGGCTTTCCACGTCGCGCAGGGCCGCACGAATGCGGCTGCTGCGGCGCAGGCTGAACACCACCAGCCCGATGATCAGGACCACGCTGACCAGATAGGCGGACATCACCTCGGCGGCATATTTTCCAAGATCGGGCATCAGGCCATCCGCTCGCGGTTCAGCAGAGCCTTCAGCCGGCGCGCGCGAATCTCGGTCCGGGTGCGCAACAGGACGAGCGCCACAAACAGCATCACGAAGCCTCCGATGGACACCAGCAGCGGATGATAGAAGACGTCGGCCACGTTTTCTTCGGCGTCCATCGACAGCGATGCCCCCTGATGCAGCCCCTGGTTCCAGAACAGCACCGCATAGCGCGACAGCACCGCAAAGACCGAGCCCACGAGGCACAGGACGGAGGTCAGGTCGGCGGCGGTATCGGCGTTCTCGACCGCTTCCCACATGGCGATATATCCCAGATAGAACAGCGCCAGGATCAGGAAGGATGTCAGCCGCGGATCCCAGGCCCACCATGTCCCCCACATCGGTTGCCCCCAGATCGCGCCGGTGGCCAGCGCGATCACGGTGAAGGTCAGCCCGACCGGCGCCGCCGCGCGGGCGGCCAGCGCGCTGACGTGATGGCGGCGGACAATCCAGATCAGCGACGCCACAAGCATCATGATCCACGCATTGATCGCCATCAATGCGGCGGGCACATGCAGATAGATGATCTTCACCGTGGCACCTTGCCGGTAGTCGTCAGGAGTGAAGAAAAACCCCCACACGAGTCCCACGCACAGGCACAGCACCGCGAGCCCTGCGACCCACGGCAACAGGACAGACGACAGCTGCATGAATTTCTTCGGGTTCGCATATTCCCAGAACGACATCAGATAACCGCTGCAATTGTGACGGGGTTGCTTGTAGTCTCGGGTGAATGTTAGCGCAAATTGATGCGCAATGCCGCGGCTGCGGCAAAGGGCATCAATGCCAACGTGCCAGCGCTGAGCCCCGCCAGCAAAACCAGCGGCGTGACCGCATCCATTCCCGCCGCCCCCCGCGCCGCCGCCTGGGCGCCGAAGATCAGCGTGGGCACGTAAAGCGGCAGCACCAGCAGCGACAAGAGCAGCCCGCCCCGCTTCAACCCGACGGTCAGCGCCGCCCCGAAGGCGCCGATCAGGCTCAGCGCCGGGGTTCCCAGCGCGAGCGACGCCACCAGCCAGAGATACCCCTCCGCCGGAAGATTCAGCAAAACCCCCAGCCCCGGGGCGATCAGGGTCAGCGGCAGGCCCGTGGTCAGCCAGTGGGCCAGCGCCTTGACCGCCGTGACCCCTTCCAGCGGCACCGGCGCGGTGGCCAGCAGATCCAGCGATCCGTCTTCGAAATCCAGCGCAAAGATGCGGTCCAGCGACAGAAGGCAGGACAGAAGCGCGCCGATCCACAAGATCCCCGGCGCGATGCGCGACAGAATCGCGGCCTCGGGACCGACCCCGAACGGCACCAGCACGCAGAGCACGAGGAAAAAGGCCAATCCCAGCCCGAAGCCGCCGCCCGCGCGCACTGCCAGCGCCAGGTCCCGCCGCAAGAGCGCGATCATTCGAACGCCTCGTCGAACCCGCCCGGAGCCACGGTCGCCACCGCCTTGTAGGGGCTGAGATCCAGAATGCGCCCGTCAAAGCCCAGATCGATATGGGTGGCCAGGATCGCCGCCCCGCCGGCGGCACAATGGGCCTGCACCGCGCCCGCGAACATGGCGACACTTGCCGCGTCCAGCGACACGGTCGGTTCATCGAGCATCCACAGCGGCCGCCCGGTGACCATCAGGCGGGCCAGACCCAGCCGCCTGCGCTGCCCGGCGGACAGGTTTTGCGCCGCGCGGTCGGCCAGCCGGTCCAGATCGAACGCCGCCAGTGCCGGCGCGATGGTACCCTGCCCGAAGACGCGCGCCCAGAAGGTCAGATTTTCGGTCACGGTCAGGGTGGCCTTGACGCCGTCGGAATGGCCCGCATAAGCGATCAGATCCGCCTCCGCATCAATTGTGCCGTGCAGCGGCGGCTGCAATCCGGCCAGCGTGCGCAGCAGCGTCGTCTTGCCGATCCCGTTGGGCCCGCGCAGCACCAGCGCTTCACCGGGCGCCACCGACAGCGACACGCCCTCAAGCACCGGCACGCCGCCGCGCGCCACACACAGATCCCTGACCGTCATCATGTCCCTGCCCTAGCCTACCGGACCCGCGACGAAAAGCGGGGATTGGTCGCGAAGCCCTTCGGCCCCGCCGCGCCGGAACGTAAAAAGGGGCGCCCCGGGGGCGCCCCAAGTTCTGCAAATCAAGCGCGACGTTTCTTAACTGCCCGGTTTCTGCCTGCTGCCCGATCTGCAAGAGGGCGAGCGCACCCGCCCCTTGTCCTGTTCCTCCCGACCAGATGCCCGGCAGCCCGGCCAGACCGCCTTCAGTCGTCTGGCCGCTCGGCGTCAGCTACACCCCGACGTCCCGCCGCAGGTGTTGCACTTCATGCAGGTGCCGTTGCGCACCAGTGTGTAGTTGCCGCATTCGCCGCAGGGGTCGCCCTCATAGCCCTGCATCTTCGCCTTGGTGCGGGCGTCCATCGTAACCGTGCCGCTGGCCAGCGCCGTGGCCCCGCTGGCGGC
>JAGQRU010000046.1 GCA_020425105.1 Paracoccaceae bacterium | reverse complement strand
ATCTCGTCAAACGGGTTCATCGACATCTTAACATTGGCCAGATCAACGCCTGAGCCGTCGGACTTCACCCGAACCTTGACATTATAGTCAATCACCCGCTTGACGGGAACTAGCACCTTCATGACGGTCCTCTCCAATTCGTATTTCTGCGTCAGCCGCTGTGGCTCTGGCGACTGATTAGTCAAAACCGCGCCCGGCTGACAGCAAAAAAACACCCTTTCAAGGGCCCATTTCGCAACCTTGCAAATTCAATCCGCCGGTTGCGATGCCTTGCAACGCTTCAGCGATGGGCGCCGGGAACCCAAAGCACGTCCGCACGACCGCCGTCATTGGCGACCCGCGCGGCCACGAACATCCAGTCCGACAGGCGGTTCAGATAACGCACGGCGGAAGGGTTTACCGGTTCTGCCGCCGCCAGTTCGACGGCCAGCCGTTCCGCCCGCCGCGCGACCGTCCGGCCCAGATGCAGATGCGCCGACAGGGCCGATCCCCCTGGCAGGATGAAGGACCGCAACGGCTCAAGGGCGCTGTTCATAGCGTCGATTTCCGCCTCCAGCCGCGCCACCTGCCCGTCCGTGACGCGCAGCGGCGGGTATTCGGCCTCGGCATCCTTCTCCATTTCGGGGCGGCACAGATCGGCCCCCAGATCGAAAAGGTCGTTCTGGATCGCCGCCAGCCGGGCATCGATGTCGTCCGCCGCATGCAGCCGCGCCAGCCCCAGCACCGCATTCAGTTCATCGACCGTGCCATAGGCATTGACCCGCGGGTCGTGCTTGGCCACCCGGTTGCCATTGCCCAGGGCGGTGTCCCCGCCATCCCCGGTACGTGTGTAGATCTTGTTCAGAACGACCATTACGATCCCCCCATTCGACGCAGGGCCACGAAGGCCAGGATCAGCAGAATGGCCACGAATTGTGCCGCGATGCGATACCGCATCAGCCGGTTGCCATGCTTGCGGTTGAATTCCCCGCCCTTGGCGAAGCCGCCGATGCCGATCAGCAGAATGACAAGAACGGCGACGCAGGCAAAGGCCACGACGAGGAAAAGCGGATCGTCAATCATCTGAGCTCCTTCCGGTTTCACCGGATGTAACGGGAAGCGCCGCAAATGCGAATGCCATTTTCGCCGCGCCGCCGGGGTCAGACCCGGTCATAAAGCCGCTCCAGCACCGGGGCGGGCAGCAGGCCCTGCACCTGCGCCAGCACCCGCGTGGGCGTGGTGACGCGGTATCGCGCCCGCGGCCGCCGGGCGTCCAGCGCATGCCGAAGCGCTGGCATGATCGCCTCGGGCGGCAATTCGAACCGGCTTTCCCCGCTTCCCCGGTACAATTGATCCAGCAGGCTGTCGCTGTACTGCGCCGCACGGGCCGAATTGCGCCACGCGATCCAGCGTTCGAATTGCGCAATCGCGTTCTTGCGGAAATCGGTGCGGATCGGCCCCGGCTGGATCAGGCTCACATGGATCCCCAGATCGCGCATTTCCAGCCGCAGCACATCGGAATAGCCTTCCAGCGCGAATTTCGACGCCACATAGGCGCCTCGCCACTTCGCCGGCGCGAAGCCCAGCACCGACGAGCACATCACAATGCGCCCGCCCCCCCGCGCGCGCATCGCCGGCAGCACCTGCCGCGTCAGATCGTGCCAGCCGAAGAAGTTTGCCTCGAACAAGGCGCGCAAGCCGTCCGTGGGCACATCTTCCAGCGGTCCGGGAAGCGCCCAGGCGCCGTTGTTGAACAGCGCGTCCAGACGACCGCCGCTGCGCGACAGGATCTCGTCCACCGCCGCGCGGATGCTGTCTGGATCGGCATAGTCGAGCCGCAGGCCTTCCAGCCCCGCGTCGCGCAACCGTGCCGCGTCGGCCTCGGCACGACAGGTGGCGAAGACGCGCCAGCCCGACCGGTGCAGCGCCCGCGCGGCGTGCGCGCCGATGCCTGAACTGCAGCCGGTGATCAGAATGGCCTTGGCCATGGCATGCTCCTCCTATGCCGGTTCCGGGTGCCACGGCACCGCGCGAACGGCAAGGGGGGCGCGCGCCTGTCAGGGCTGGATCTGCAGAAACCGGCTGGCGACATAGACCGTCGCGCCGGTCTGCGGGTGGCGAATGCCGGTCCAGCCTTCCGCCGGATCTTCGACGGTCACGGCGACTTCATCACCAAAATCCAGCTGCCCGACAACGGGAGTCGCGGTTGACGGCCCGGCCCGCAGGTTGACCGCACTGCCCAACACCAGCGCGCGCGGGAGCGCTCCCGCGCCCGGCGGCGGCGGCGGGGCCGCCGCGGTCGCGCCGATCCCCGGGCGGGTCAGGTCCACAGGGCGAGCGGTCTGAACGCCGGTTTGCTGCCGGACCGCATCCACCAGACCCAGGGCATCGCCCGAGTCGGCTGGCCGCAACGCCCCCAGCCCCAGTCCCGGCACCACCGCGCCGGGAAGATCCGCATCCGCCGCATCGGCAGCCCCGTCATCCGCCAGCAGATCGTCGCCCGGCACAGGCGGCGCAGCGGGGACACCCACATCCGGCGGTGCGGGGCGCGGCGCGGCTGCCGCCGGTTCAGCCGGTTCAGGACCAGCGATCCTGGCCGCCTGCGGTGCCGCGGGCGCCGGATCCGGTGCGGCGGATTTGACCGGCGGCGGAGCTTCGACAACCGCCCGCGGCCGCGGTTCAGGGGCAGGCGCGAAATACATGGCCAGAAAGATTGCCGCCGCAAGCAGCACCGTCAGCCGGAAACCCATTTATCCAATCCTTTCGTTCAACACGGTCAAACGCGCATGCCTCACACCGCATGTCCAGCCTAGCACACTCCGACACCGCGATGGCCATGCCGAGCGTGTCTTTACCCTCCCAACGGCGCCCGCTAGAACGCGCATATGGACACGCCCGAAACCCCAGCCGATCACTCCGAACCGCTGCGCCGCGCCATTGGCAGCCGGTATCTGACTTATGCGCTGTCCACCATCATGCACCGCGCCCTGCCCGATGCCCGCGACGGGTTGAAACCGGTGCATCGGCGCATCCTGTTCGCGATGCGCGAGCTGCGCCTAAGCTCCTCCGGGGGCTACAGAAAATCGGCCAAGATTTCCGGCGACGTGATGGGGAACTATCACCCCCACGGCGACGCGGCGATCTATGACGCCATGGCCCGGCTGGCGCAGGATTTCGTCATCCGCTATCCGCTCGTCGACGGTCAGGGCAATTTCGGCAATATCGACGGCGTTAACGCCGCCGCCATGCGCTACACCGAAGCGCGCCTGACGCCCTATGCCATGGCGCTGCTCGACGGCCTCGACGAGGACGCGGTGGATTTTCGCGAAACCTATGACGGCGAGGATTCC
>JAGQRU010000330.1 GCA_020425105.1 Paracoccaceae bacterium | reverse complement strand
GCCGAGGACGAGGGCATGGCGGTGGCCGAGGTGATCGCCGGCAAGCATGGGCACGTGAACTACGGGGTGATCCCGGCCGTCATCTACACCACGCCCGAGGTCGCGTCGGTCGGCAAGACCGAAGCCCAGCTAAAGGAGGAAGGCCGCGCCTATAAGGTCGGCAAGTTCACCTTCATGGGCAATGCGCGCGCCAAGGCCGTCTTCCAAGGCGACGGGTTCGTGAAGCTGTTGGCCGACAAAACGACCGACCGGATCCTGGGTGCCCATATCATCGGCCCGGCCGCGGGCGACCTGATCCACGAAATCTGCGTGGCAATGGAATTCGGCGCCTCGGCCCAGGATCTGGCTCTGACCTGCCACGCCCACCCGACCTATTCGGAAGCGGTGCGCGAAGCGGCGCTGGCCTGCGGCGACGGCGCCATCCACGCCTGATCCGGCCCTGTTCGAACCATCCAAGGCGCGGCAAATGCCGCGCCTTTTTCGTTCATTTTCTGCTGATTATTTTGGCAAATGCTGCATGGCGGCATTGCATTTTCTGCAGTTGCATAAAATCGGGTACAAGCGTAGGCATCACGGTGTTCTAAGACGAATACGAGAGACAGATGCACCCGAACCTGATGAACTTCGACCCCGCTCCGGCTGCCCGCCCCATCCGCGTGAAGCGCAACTTCTGGAACTTCTTCGCGCTGTTTTCGGTCGCGCGCCGCGCCTGAGCTTTCTGCCCGGCGGCCAAGCCGCCCTCAGGGCCACGCCCTGCGCTCTGGCACCCTTCGGGGTGCCTTTTTAGCTTACAAGCATGCGCAGGCCTTGCGTGACATCGGCCCGCACCGCAAGGCGCAATCCGGGTTCGTCCCCTGCCCGCAACGCCGCCACGATCAGTTTATGCCCCCGTGGCGGTTCGGTGCGATTCAGCCGCCCATAGAGTTTGGCCATGGTCGGTCCCAGCTGCAGCCAGACGGTTTCCAGCATCGCCAGCATCGCCGGCGCCTGCGCCCGCAGATAAAGCGTGCGGTGAAATTCCAGATTGGTGCGGATATAGCCCTGCGCGCTGCGTTCGGCGATGGATCGGGCCACCGCTTCATTGATGGTTTCCAGCCGCTCGATCAATGCCAGATGGGCCCGGGGCAGCGCGCGCGAACTCAACTCGGGCTCCAGAAGCGCCCGGATGGCGGCCAATTCCTCGATCCGGTCATTGCTCAACTCGGGCGTCGACACCCGGCCCGATGGCGACAGGGTCAACGCACCCTCCGCCACCAGCCGCCGCACCGCTTCGCGGGCCGGCGTCATGCTGACACCGAATTCCGATCCCAGACCGCGCAGGGTCAGGGCCTCTCCCGGCACCAGAGCTCCATGCATGATGCGGGTGCGCAGAGTCCTGTACAGACGGTCATGCAGCGCCGCCGTAGTGTCCGGCTGGGCAGCACGCGCCGCGGCGCTAGCCGCCCGCAAGGGAGTAATGTCCCGGGTCATGCGCGAAACCGCGCCGCATGCAGATCCCGTCCGGGTCCGCGCAGCCACGCGCGATGGTCCGCATAGCCGGGGCAGAGCCGCCCGACCAGCTGCCAGAAACGGGTCGAATGGTTCATATGCACCAGATGCGCCACCTCATGCGCCGCAACGTAATCCAGGATTTCTGCTGGCGCCATGGCAAGCCGCCAGGAAAACATCAGATTGCCGCCGCTGGTACAGGACCCCCAGCGGCTGCGCGTGTCGCGCAGGGTCAGCCGCGCATAGTCGCGGCCCACGGCACGGGCATACCGGTCGCAGGCCGGGGCCAGCCGGTCGCGCGCCCGCGCCTTCAGCAGCGCCGCGATCTGCGGCGGGACGGACCGGCGCGGATCGACCCGGATCTCACGGTCTGACAACCCCGGACGCCCGGCGACGATGCGGCAGTCCCGACCTTCGACCGGCATCGTGTCTCCCAACGCCGGCACCCAGGGCCGGGGCCCTTCGGCCACGTTCTGCCGCACCCACGCGGCTTTCTGCGCCAGAAACTTTTCGGCCGTCCGCTGCGGCACGGTTTCGGGCAGCGACATGGTCACCGTCCCGTCCAGCCGCGACACCCGAAGCGACAGGCGCACGGCGCGGGCCGACCGGCGCAGGTGCACCTCGATCGGGGGATCGCCCCGCAGATAAAGCCGCTCTGTCGCCTTGCTCATCCCTGCATTCCTGTCTTGCCTGCGGTCACCCCGCCACGCCCTGGCGAAAGCCTTTGACATGCTCCCGCCCCTGTGGCACAGCCCGATTTTGCCTTACGCGGCTGGCCCCGGAAAGACCAGTCGCAGTCGAAGACTGCTGAATATGAGGACGCGACGCCATGCCCAAGGAAGAATGGGGAACCAAGCGGGTCTGCCCGACCACCGGAAAGCGCTTCTATGACCTGAACCGCTCCCCGATCATCAGCCCCTATACCGGAGAAGTGGTGCAGCTTGACACCGGCAAATCACGTCCGCTGCTCGCTGAAAAAGCCAAACCGAAAGCCACCACCGCGACCGTGGATGACGATGACGATCTGGTGCTGGTGGACGATGTCGACGATACGGATGTGGATCTGGACGACGACATTCTGGAAGACGACGACGATGACGATAATGTCTCGCTCGACGATCTGGCCGATGTCGCATCCGATAGCGACGAAAGCTGATCTCGCGCGTTTTTCGCTTGCAGTCCCCTGCAGGCTTTCATAAGACACCCGCCATGGCCGAAGGGCCATCGGCGAATGGGGCCTTAGCTCAGTTGGGAGAGCGCTTGCATGGCATGCAAGAGGTCAGCGGTTCGATCCCCCTTGGCTCCACCATCTCGCATTTTGATGTAGAGATGCCCGCCAGTACCCTGAAGGAAA
>JAGQRU010000329.1 GCA_020425105.1 Paracoccaceae bacterium | reverse complement strand
GGCATCATCTGGCCCGAGGGCGTGACGCCTTTCCATTGCGGCATCGTCAATCTGCGCCAAGGGGATGAGGCCACCGACGCCGCGTGCGAAGACCTGTATGCCAAGCTCGTCGCCGCCGGGCTGGACCCGCTTTATGACGACCGCGACGAACGGGCCGGGGCGAAATTCGCCACGATGGATCTGATCGGGTTGCCGTGGCGGATCACCATCGGGCCGCGGGGCCTGAAAAACGGGGTGGTGGAACTGACCAGCCGCAGGACCGGCGAAAGCGTGGAGCTGACCGCGGACGACGCGGTCGCCCGCGTTGCGGAGATCTACCAAGGCGTGTAGGCACGCCACGCCACTGGCCTGATCAGGTTGGGTATTCCGGCGCCGTTTTCAGAAAATCTTTGGCGGATTCCTCTCTTCTTGTTAGTTTTCGGCAGGGAGAGAGGGAGAGTTCTATGAAAAAGTTGCTTATGGCCGCTGTAGTTGCGGCTGTGACCGCTGGCCCTGCGGCCGCGGTCAACGTGAATTGGGCCGACTGGCAAAGCTGGAACGGGACCACCACCGTGAACGGTGTCCTGGATGACAACGGAACCACCGTGAACGTCCAGTTCACAAGCACCGCGAACCTGACGCCCGCGCCGCAGCTGAACGGGCTGGGCACGGATTACTGGCAGAATTTCCGGTCGGGGCGCAATGCCGCGACCTCCGCCTATACCAATGTCGGCGGCAATCCTGTGAACAATATTCCGACCGGCACCGACATCATTCGCATGGCGTCGGCGTCCAGCTATACGCTGACCTTCGATCAGCTGGTCTCGGACGTCTATCTGTCCTTCGTGAGCCTGAACGGGAATGCCTGGACCTTTTCAACACAGGCCGTTCTGTTGAGCGTCGGCGGCATGAACGTCGATGGCAACGGCACCGACGACAATGGCTATTGGGGGGGCAGCACGACCACGGCTGTCAGCGTCAACGCCGCGGGGCAGTGGGTGCTTTCGGGCAATGGCGAGCCGCACGGAACGCTGCTGCTGCCCGGCAGTTTCAGCCAGATCACATGGACCGGGCTGTCTGAAAACTGGCACGGCTTCACGGTTGGCGTGAAAGGCGTGACCCCGCCCGCGCCGCCGACCGTGCCCGTTCCGGCCGCGGGGCTTCTGCTGGCAGGCGGACTGGCCTTGTTGTCCCGCCTGCGTCGGGCGCGCTGAGCCGGCACAGACAGAAATTCGGACAACTGTTCAGCAGGGCGCGGAACGCCGGTTCCGCGCCTTTTTCTGTGCGGTGCCGGAAGATGCGGATCGAGATCAGGGGAAACTGGTTCAGAGCGTCAAATTTTGTCTTTGCGGAGTTACAAGCATAGGTCAAAAGTTAATCAACGGGGTCTCATTTCAGGCCCCGGTCTGTTTGGTAGTCAATAATATGGGGTACATACGATGACCAATCGACTTCTGGCCGAATTTGTCGGCACATTCTGGCTTGTCTTCGGGGGTTGCGGCAGCGCCGTTCTTGCGGCGGGTGTCCCCGATGTCGGTATCGGGTGGCTGGGCGTCAGCCTGGCTTTCGGCCTGACAGTGCTGACCATGGCCTACGCCGTCGGGGGTATTTCCGGCGGGCATTTCAACCCGGCGGTGACGCTGGGCCTGACCGTCGCGGGCCGGTTCGAATTCCGCGATCTGCCGCCCTACTGGATCGCCCAGACCCTGGGTGCGATCGCCGCCGCGGCGGTTCTGTATGTTATCGTGTCGGGCCAGCCCGATTTCGCCGGGGTCGGGGGCTTTGCGTCCAACGGCTATGGTGCGGCGTCTCCGCAAGGTTATTCCCTGCTGGCGGCGGCGATCATCGAGGTCCTGCTGACCGCGGTCTTTCTGGTGATCATCCTTGGGGCCACGTCTGACAAGGCACCGGCCGGGTTCGCTCCCATCGCCATCGGTCTGGGGCTGACGCTGATCCACCTGATTTCGATCCCGGTGACCAACACCTCGGTCAACCCGGCTCGGTCCACCGGGGTTGCGTTGTTTGCCGATGGACCGGCGCTGGAGCAATTGTGGCTGTTCTGGGTCGCGCCGCTGGTGGGCGGGGCTCTGGGCGGCTTGATCTGGGGCACGATGGACGACGATCTGTAAGCCTTCTGGCCGGGCGGCATCGGTGGTCTGCCCGGCCAAACCCGTTATCAGCCAGTTCAAAAGTTGCCCAAAACGGGCAAAAGTAGATTAAAAAATAGACGTTATACGCCTGCTTATCCCGTGCGCTTCCCTTCGGGCAATTCGCCGCTTTTATCGGCATGAAATATCCGCTTTCTGCGCTCCCAAGCTGGATTTGGGAGAGGGCAAGCGAAGATGAATGGGGCGGACACAGCCTGGATTATCGTGGCAACGGCATTGGTTTTGTTCATGACCTTGCCGGGACTGGCACTGTTTTATGGCGGCCTCGTGCGGGCGCGCAACGTTCTGAGCGTCTTCATGCAGTGCTACGCCATCGCCTGCTTGATGAGCGTGCTTTGGCTCGTTGCCGGATATTCCATCGCCTTCGGCGGCGGGACGTCGGGGCTTTGGGGCGGGCTCGACAAGATGTTTCTGGCCGGTGTGACCGCGGACAGTCTGAGCGGCACCCTGCCGGAGGTTCTGTTTTTCGCCTTCCAGATGACCTTTGCCATCATCACTCCGGCGCTGATCGTGGGCGCCTATGTGGAACGGATCGGTTTCGGGTTCGTCCTGCTGTTTTCCGCGCTGTGGATGCTGATCTGCTATGCGCCGGTGGTGCACTGGATCTGGGGTGGCGGCATGCTGGCCGATGGCGGCATTTTCGGCGATGTCGGCGCGCGCGATTTCGCCGGCGGTATCGTGGTGCATGAAACCGCCGGTCTGGCCGCGCTTGTGGTCGCGTATTTTCTGGGGCCGCGGCGGCACACGACCACTCCGCCGCACAATCCGACCTTCGTGATGATCGGGGCGTCGATGCTGTGGGTCGGCTGGTTCGGCTTCAACGGCGGGTCGCAGCTGGCGGCCGATGGCGGCGCCGCCATGGCGATGACCGTGACCCATATTTCCGCCGCGACGGCGTCGCTTACCTGGGCGCTGTGGGAACGGATCAAATACGGCAAGGCCTCGCTGGTGGGCACCGTCACCGGGACCATCGCCGGGCTGGCGTCGATCACGCCGGCCAGCGGGTTCGTCGGCCCGGTGGAGGCGCTGATCATCGGGGCCATTGCCGGTGTGCTGTGTCAGGAAGCGGTGAATGTGATCCGCAACGTCGTGAAGCTCGACGATACGCTGGACGTGTTCGCCGTGCATGGCGTCGGCGGCATCTTCGGCACGATCATGATCGCCGTTCTGGGGCAGGGCTCCTGGGTCGCACAGCTGGGCAGTCTTGCAGTGGTGGGCGCCTTCACGCTGGTCGTCAGCATTGCGCTGGTCAAGCTGGTTGCGCTGATCGCGCCGCTGCGGGTCAGCGAAGAGGCCGAGGTCAACGGGCTGGACCTGGAAGCGCACGGGGAACGGGCCTACGACATCGTGTCGTAACGATCCGGCCCGCGATTTCCCGGGGCGGCACGACCGCCCCGGCTTGACCTCCGGCATCCCGTGGCCCACGTTCCGCCGCGAGCAGCCCGACCGGAGGCCCCATGGCCCAATCTCCCCCGCCTTTCGCCCGCTTCGAATGGATGATCGCCTGGCGCTATCTGCGCGCATCGCGGGCCGATGGCGGCGTCAGCGTGATGACCTGGATCTCGCTTGTCGGCATCGCGCTGGCGGTGTTCGCGCTGATCGCCACGCTGGCGGTCCGGTCGGGGTTCCGGGCCGAATTCGTCGATACGATCCTGGGCGCCAATGCCCATGTGACCTATTACGCGGTCACCCGGCTGGACGATGCGGGCCGGCCCGACCGTCTGATCCGCGACTATGACACGGTGGCCGCGCGGCTGCGCGCGGTGCCCGGCGTTACCAGAGCCGCGCCGCTGGTGAAGGGGCAGGTGCTGGCCAGCGGGCAGGGGCGCAGCGCCGGGGTACAGGTCTATGGCATGTCCGCCGAAGATCTGGCCGCCTTGCCGCGCATCGCCGATCCGGCCAGCGGCACCGGCGATCTGGCCCGCTATGGCGAAGGTGTGAGCATCGGGGCCGGGGTGGCGGGGATGCTGGGCCTGATGCCCGGCGATCAGATCAAGCTGATTTCCCCCGACGGCGCCCGCACACCTTTCGGCACCACCCCGCGCGTCGGGGTTTATGAGGTGGTGCATGTCTTTTCCGCCGGCCGCTATGACATCGACGCGACGCGGATCTACATGCCCTTTGCCGAGGCGCAGAGCTTCTTCAACCGTGACGGCGCTGCTGATGAGATCGAAATTATGCTCGACGATCCCGAAGCCTTGGCCCGGGTCATGCCGGGTCTGTGGCAGGCGGGGCCCGAAGGGATATTCCAGACTTGGCAGGACGCGTCGGGCGCGTTCTTGCGGGCGCTGGAGGTCGAGGACAACGTGATGTTCGTCATCTTGTCCGTGCTGGTACTGATCGCGGCCATGAACATCGTGTCCGGGCTGATCATGCTGGTGAAGAACAAGCAGGCCGATATCGGTATCCTGCGCACCATGGGGCTGACCGAAGGCGGCGTGTTGCGGGTGTTCTTCCTGTGCGGGGCGTCGGTCGGTGTGGCGGGGACGCTGATCGGCACCGTGACCGGATGCCTCTTTGCCCTTTATATCGACCCGATCTTTGCGCTGGTGAACGGCATTTCAGGTGGCGGGGTGTGGGATCCGTCCATCCGCGGGATCTATTTCCTGCCCGCGCAATTGAAGACCGACGATGTGCTGACCGCTGTCGGACTGTCGCTGTTTCTGTCCTGCGTGGTCACCATTTTCCCCGCCCGGCGCGCAGCGCGGATGCATCCGGTGGAGGCGCTGCGTCATGGCTGATCCGGTTCTGGAACTGTCGGGCGTGACCCGCATCTATAACCCCGGAACGCCGGGCAAGGTCGCGGTGCTGCGCGGCGTCGATCTGGTTCTGGAACCGGGGGCGCTGGTGGCGCTTGTGGCGCCGTCGGGTGCCGGGAAATCGACATTGCTGCATGTGGCGGGCCTGCTTGACCGGCCCGACGCGGGGCTCGTGCGGATCGACGGGCAGGATGCGGGCAAGCTGCGCGATGGCGCGCGCACGCGGATCCGCCGCAGCCGGCTGGGGTTCGTCTATCAGTTCCACCACCTGTTGCCGGAGTTCACCGCGCGCGAGAA
>JAGQRU010000328.1 GCA_020425105.1 Paracoccaceae bacterium | reverse complement strand
GATGCGCCTGCCCCAGCATCGGGCCAAACCCGCCCATCTGCCACATCAGCCATTCGATCACCCGGATCCGGGCCACGGGTTCGGTGGGCAGGAATTGGCCATATTTTTCCGCCAGATAGATCATGATGGCGCCGGATTCCATCAGATGCAGGCCGGTATCGCGGTCGATAATGGCCGGGATACGGTTATTGGGGCCGATTTTCAGGAACTCGGGCGCGAATTGTTCTCCCTCTTCGATGTTGATCGGGTGCACCGTGTAAGGAACGCCCAGTTCTTCCAGAAGGATGGATATCTTGCGCCCATTGGGCGTGCTCCAGGTGTAAAGATCGATCACCGCACTCACTCCGCATCGTGTTGGCCGCACCCTAGGTGTGTGCGCGCACCGCGGCAAGCGCAGCCGGGCGTCCTGACGGCAAGTTGCACTGGCCGTGATCGCAGGCCTTGACCCTCCAGTCACTGGAAACATTATGTCTGGGGAAAATCCTTGGAAGGCACGCTTCAATGAGCGCTCATTCTCTCAATTTCCCTGTCTCGGGCCTGAACTGCGCCGGCTGTGTCGGCCGGGCCGAGACCGCGCTGAAATCGGTGCCCGGTGTGGTGTCGGCCGATGTGAACCTTGCGACGCGGACCGCGCGGGTCGAAACCGCGGATCCGGCCATCGCCCCTGCCCTGCAATCGGCGCTGGAAGCCGCCGGATACCCGGCGCGCCCACGGCATATGCGGATCGACATCGCCGGCATGTCCTGCGGATCCTGCGCTGCGCGGGTCGAGAAGGCTTTGAGCACTGTATCGGGGGTCACGCAGGCGCATGTGAACCTGGCCTCTGGCGCCGCGGAACTGGAGCTTCTGGCGGATAGCGGCGCGGATGCGCGGGTTCTGCAAGCGGTGCAGGAGGCCGGATATACGGCGCGGATGTCGGGCACCGGTCTTCCCGAAACGACCGAGGTCGACAGCGACGGGCAGGAACGCGAGGCGTTGCGCCGCCGCACGATCCTGGCGGGGGCACTGACCTTGCCGGTCTTCGTTCTGGAAATGGGCGGTCACGCCGTACCCGCCCTGCACCACTGGATCGCGGGGACCATCGGAACCCAGACGTCGTGGATCCTGCAATTCGTGCTGATCACCGCCGTTCTGGCCGGACCCGGGCGCAGTTTTTTCGCCAAGGGCCTGCCTGCCCTGTGGCGCCGCACGCCGGACATGAACTCGCTCGTCGCGCTTGGGGCGTCGGCGGCCTGGGCCTATTCCACCGTGGCGACCTTCGCCCCCGGGCTGCTGCCCGATACCGCGCGCTATGTGTATTTCGAAGCCGCGGGGGTGATTGTCACGCTGGTTCTGCTGGGCCGCTTTCTGGAAGCCCGGGCCAAGGGGCGCACAGGCGCCGCGATCCGCCGGCTGGTGGGGCTGCAACCGGACACGGCACAGGTCGAAGAGGGCAAGAAAGTCGTCGACCGCCCGCTTTCGGTACTGCAGGTGGGGGATGTCATCCGCGTCGCTCCGGGCGGGCGCGTGCCCGTGGATGGCCGCATCCTGACCGGATCGGCCCATATCGACGAAAGCATGATCACGGGCGAGCCCGTGCCGGTGCTGAAGGGCCCGGGCGATACTGTCACCGGAGGCACCGTCAACGGCGCCGGGGCGCTGCGGATCGAAGCCACCGGCGTCGGCAGCGATACGGTGCTGGCCCATATCATCCGCATGGTCGAAGCGGCCCAGGGCACGCGGCTGCCGATCCAGAATCTGGTCAACCGCATCACCTTGTGGTTCGTCCCGGCGGTGCTGGTTCTGGCGCTGCTGACCGTCGCGGTCTGGCTGGCGGTCGGCCCCGCCCCGGCGCTGACCCACGCGCTGGTTGCGGGCGTGTCGGTGCTGGTGATCGCATGCCCCTGTGCCATGGGGCTTGCGACGCCGACCTCGATCATGGTGGGTACGGGACGGGCGGCCGAACTTGGGGTGCTGTTCCGCAAGGGCGATGCGCTGCAGGAACTGCAATCGGTGCGCGTGGTCGCCTTCGACAAGACCGGCACGCTGACCGAAGGCAAGCCCGTCCTCACCGACCTCACCCTCACCGAAGGTCAGGACCGCGCCCATGTCCTCCGCCTGATCGGCGCGGTCGAGGCGCAGTCCGAACACCCCATCGCCCGCGCCATCGAGGC
>JAGQRU010000045.1 GCA_020425105.1 Paracoccaceae bacterium | reverse complement strand
TGGTGATGATGACCAACGGCCCGCAGGCCACCATCGGACGCATCACCGAAGTGGACCTGCCGCGCCCGCGCACCCGCAAGGCGCTGCTGGAGCACCCCGATTACTACCTCTACCGCGAGCAGGTTCTAAGCTTTCTCGAAGAATACGAACACGGCGCCAAGGGCAAGCAGGACCCCGCTCCCGCCCCGGCCGCGGCGCCCACCGACACCAACGAGCAGGAGGCCGCGTGATGGACACCGTTCTGGACACGCCAACCCGTACTTTCATCGAAGCAACCGAAGTCTGGGTGCCGGAAGGCGACCGGCTGGTATTGGGCTCCGGCAGCTATGGCACGCTGGATGACTTCGCCGCCGCCTCGGGCCGCGAAACCTTCGCCAAGGGCGAAGGGCTGCCGGGCAAGGCATGGGCCGAAGGCCGCCCCGTCGTTCTGAAGGAATTCGACGGGTCCTATTTCAAGCGCACCGAGGTCGCCAAGGCGGCCGGCCTGACCAGCGCGGTCGCGATCCCGGTCTTTTCTGGCGACACGCTGAAAGCGGTGCTGGTGGTGCTATGCGCCGACGATCAGACCCGCACCGGCGCGATCGAGATCTGGGAGGAAAAAGACGGCCTTCTGATGCTCGACGACGGCTATTACGGCGCCGCCAAGCATTTCGAATGGGTCTCGCAGCACACGCATTTCCCGCGCGGTCAGGGGCTTCCCGGCGGCGTGTGGTCGGCAAATACGCCGATCCTGATGCGCGATCTGGGGTCGGGCTATCGCTTCATCCGCGCTGAAAGCGCGGGCAAGGCGGGGCTGACCACCGGGCTCGGCCTGCCGGTGCCGGTGCCGGGCAACAAGACCTATGTGCTGACCCTGCTGTCGGCCCGCGGCACGCCCATCGCGCGGCGGTTCGAGATCTGGGACGCCCGCGCCGCCAAGGTCGGTCAGGCGAACGAAGCGGTTCTGGTCGACGGCATCTGTGCCCGCGAAGGACCGCTGTGGAGCGAGGACAAGGAACGCCGGATCGCGGTCTGGCAAGGTCCGATCGGCAAGGTGCTGGGTACAGACCTGCCGGTTCTGGAAAGCGGCGCCCCCGCCGTTGCGGCGGGCTACGCCTCCATGGTCGCCCTGCCGATCCATCGCGGTGGCGAGCTGGCCCATATCGTCGCCTGGTATTGCTGAGAGGTTCCCCATGAAGAAACTTGTCGTCATCGGCGCAGGCATGGCCACTGGCCGCGCGCTGGAACATCTTTTCGAAACCGCCCCGGATGCTTACGAGGTCACGCTGTTCAACGCCGAACCGCGCGGCAACTATAACCGCATCATGCTGTCCCCCGTCCTGTCGGGTGAAAAGACCTATGAGGAAATCGTCACCCACGACGACGCATGGTATGCCAAGCATGGCGTGATCTGCCGCTTCGGCGAAAAGATCGCCAGCGTGGATCGCGACCGCAAGGTGGTGATCGCGGAAAACGGCGATGAGCTGTCCTATGACAAGCTGCTCTTCGGCACCGGATCGAACCCGTTCATCATCCCGCTGCCGGGGCACGATCTGGACGGCGTGATCGCCTATCGGGATCTGGAAGACACCTATGCGATGATGGATGCCGCCGGAGAACCCGGCGCGAAGGCCATCGTCATCGGCGGCGGTCTGCTGGGTCTGGAAGCGGCGGCCGGGCTGCGCATGCGGGGCATGGATGTGACCGTGATCCACCTGATGGGCCACCTGATGGACCGCCAGCTGGACGAGGCCGCGGGCTACCTGCTGCGCAAGGCGCTGACCGAACGGGGGATCGAGATCCGCTGTTCCACCAACTCGAAAGAGATCCTGGGCACAGACGGCAAGGTGAAGGCGCTGCTGCTGGAGGACGGCACCGAACTGCCCTGCGACCTGCTGGTGATGGCCGTGGGCATCCGCCCCAACGCCGCGCTGGCCAAGGACGCAGGACTGGCCGTCGGCCGGGCGATCCATGTGGACGACCAGATGGTCACCTCGGACCCCGATGTTCTGGCCGTGGGCGAATGCGTCGAACATAACGGCGCCATCTTCGGGCTGGTCGCGCCGCTTTACGATCAGGCGAAGGTCGTGGCCAAGACCCTGCTGGGCGAAGACGCGACTTTCGTTCAGAAAGAGGTCTCCACCAAGCTGAAGGTCACCGGCTGCGATCTGTTCAGCGCCGGCGATTTCGCCGATGGTGAGGGGCGCGAGGACATCGTCTTCCGCGACCCGGCGCGCGGCGTCTACAAGCGTCTGGTGCTTCAGGACAACAAGGTCATCGGCGCCGTCATGTATGGCGACACTGCCGACGGCAACTGGTTCTTCGGCCTGATCAAGGACGGCACCGATATCGCCGAGATGCGCGAGACGCTCATCTTCGGCCCGGCCTTTCAGGGAGGCGCCCCCGCGGACCCTATGGCGGCCGTTGCAGCCTTACCGGATAACGCGGAGATCTGCGGCTGCAACGGCGTGTGCAAGGGCGACATCGTGGCCGCGATCAAGGACGGCGCGACGGATCTGGGCGCGGTGCGCGCCGTGACCAAGGCCAGCGGCTCCTGCGGGACCTGCACCGGTCTGGTGGAACAGGTCCTGTCCGCGACGCTGGGCGACGACTTCGTCCTGCCCGCGGCCCAGCCCATGTGCGGCTGTACCGACCTCACCCATGAAGACGTGCGCCGCCTGATCAAGAGCCAGGAGCTGAAATCCATGCCCGCCGTCTGGCAGGAACTGGGCTGGAAAACCACCTGCGGCTGCCATGTCTGCCGCCCCGCGCTGAACTTCTATCTGCTGGCGGACTGGCCGCTGGAATATCAGGACGACCCGCAAAGCCGGTTCATCAACGAACGCAAGCACGCCAACATCCAGAAGGACGGCACGTTCTCGGTGGTGCCACGCATGTGGGGCGGCATGACCACCCCCAACGAATTGCGCGCCATTGCCGACGCGGCCGAGAAATACAACGTGCCCACGGTGCATGTGACCGGCGGTCAGCGGATCGACCTTCTGGGCGTCAAGGGCGAGGATCTGCCCGCCATCTGGGCCGACCTGAACAAGGCCGGGCTGGTGTCGGGGCATGCCTATTCCAAAGGTCTGCGCACGGTGAAAACCTGCGTCGGATCGGACCATTGCCGGTTCGGCACCCAGGACAGCACCGGGCTTGGCATCAAGCTGGAGAAAAAGCTCTGGGGGTCGTGGACGCCGCACAAGGTCAAGCTGGCCGTGTCGGGCTGTCCCCGGAACTGCGCCGAGGCGACCTGCAAGGATATCGGCGTGGTCTGTGTCGACAGCGGCTATCAGATCGGCGTCGGCGGTGCTGCCGGCATGGACGTGAAGGAAACCGAGCGTCTGGCGGATGTGGCAACGGAAGAGGACGCCATCGCGCTGGCCACCGCCTTCATGCAGCTCTACCGCGAGAACGCCAAATATCTGGACCGGCCCTATAAGTGGATTGCCAAGGTCGGGCTGGACTGGATCAAGGAACAGATCGTCACCGATCTGGAAAACCGTCAGGCGCTGATCGACCGGTTCGAGATCTCGCAAACCGTCTATCAGAAGGACCCGTGGGCCGAACACGCCGAAGAGCGTGCCGACACCTATCGGCCGCTGGCCGATCTGACCCTGCAGGCGGCTGAATGATCCGCGCGCCTGCCCCTGCCACGCCCATTGCAACCATGCCCAGTGAAAAGGAGTTCCGCGAATGACCAACTGGCTTGATATCGGCCCGCTCGACGCCATCGCGCCGCGCGGTGCGCGGGTTGTCCGCACCGAACATGGATGCGTCGCCATTTTCCGCACCGCCGAAGACGAGGTCTTCGCGCTGGAAGACCGCTGCCCGCACAAGGCCGGCCCGCTGAGCGACGGCATCGTGCATGGCAAGTCGGTGACCTGCCCGCTGCACAACTGGGTGATCTCGCTGGAAACCGGTCTGGCACAGGGCGCCGACAAAGGCGCCACCCCCACCGTGGCCGCGCGGGTGGAAAACGGCAGGGTGCTGCTGGATGCCGAATACCTGAAGGCCCGGAGCGCCGCATGACACAGACCCCGGCCCCGACCGTCGCGTCCCTGTCCCGGTTCCGCACCACCTGTCCCTATTGCGGTGTCGGCTGCGGGATCATCGCCACTCCGGACGGGGCTGGCGGTCTGGACATCCGCGGCGACAAGGATCACCCGGCCAATCAGGGCCGGCTGTGTTCCAAGGGGTCGGCTCTGGGCGAAACCACCGACCTCGCGACACGGCTTCTGGTGCCGCGGGTGGACGGCAAGGACAGCGACTGGGACACCGCGCTCGACCGGGTGGCCGATGCCTTCCGGTCGGCGGTCGACACTCATGGCCCCGACAGCGTGGCCTTCTATGTGTCGGGCCAGTTGCTGACCGAAGATTATTATGTGGCCAACAAGCTGATGAAAGGGTTCCTCGGCTCGGCCAATATCGACACGAACTCGCGGCTCTGCATGGCCTCGACGGTCGCCGGGCACAAGCGCGCCTTCGGCACCGACACCGTGCCCGGCATCTATGAGGATCTGGAAGAAGCCGATCTGGTGGTGCTGGTGGGATCGAACCTCGCCTGGTGCCACCCGGTGCTGTATCAGCGCATCGCCGCGGCCAAGACCGCCCGCCCGTCGATGAAGATCGTCACCATCGACCCGCGCCGCACCGCCACGTCGGGGCTGGCCGATCTGCATCTGTCCATTGCCCCCGGCGCCGATGTGGCCCTGTTCAACGGGCTGCTGGATGAAATCATCGTGCGCGGCGCGGTCGACGAAGCCTTCGTTGCCGACCATGTGTCCGGCTTCGCCGCCGCCCGCGATGCCGCCAGCACCGCCAATCTGTCGGTGACCGGCCTGCCGCCGCACGAGATCCTGAATTTCTTCCGCATGTGGATCGGGACCGAAAAGGTGGTCACCGTCTTCAGCCAGGGGGTCAATCAGTCCTCGTCCGGGACCGACAAGGTCAACGCGATCCTGAACTGTCATCTGGCCACCGGCCGCATCGGCAAGCCCGGCATGGGTCCGTTCAGCGTGACCGGCCAGCCCAATGCGATGGGCGGACGCGAAGCGGGCGGGCTGGCCAACATGCTCGCCTGCCATCTGGATCTGGAAAACGCCGAACACCGTGCGGCGGTGCGCAGCTTCTGGGCCGCGCCCGAGATGCCGGTCGCGCCGGGGCTGAAAGCCGTCGACATGTTCGACGCGGTCGAGGCCGGGAAGATCAAGGCGCTGTGGGTGATCTGCACCAATCCCGCCGCCTCCATGCCCGATGCGGACCGCGTGCGCCGGGCGATCGAAGGCTGTGATTTCGTCGCCGTGTCGGATATTACCGCAGAAACCGATACCGCGCGGCTGGCCGATGTGCTGCTGCCGGCCACGGGCTGGGGGGAAAAGGATGGCACGGTGACCAATTCCGACCGCACCATCAGCCGCCAGCGCGGGATCCTCCCGCCCAGCGGCCAGGCGCGTCCCGACTGGCGCATCCTGTCGGATGTGGCGGCCAGAATGGGCTGGGCCAAGGCGTTTGATTATGAAACCCCGGCCGAGATCTTTCGCGAATACGCGGCGCTGTCGGGCATCGCCGCGCAGTTCGGACGCGATTTCGACATCTCGGCCCTGTCCGACATTTCCGACGCGGAATATGACGCGCTGGCGCCGGTGCGCTGGCCGGTCACCGCGACCCGCACCGGCGGGCGGTTTTTTGGCGACGGCAAGTTCTTCACCCCCGATGGCCGGGCACGGATGCTGCCGCTGCATCACCGCGCCCCGGCATCGGATCTGTCCGACGACTATCCGCTGCGGCTCAACACCGGGCGGGTGCGCGACCATTGGCATACGATGACGCGCACCGCGCTGTCGCCGCGCCTGACCCGCCATATGGGCGAGCCGTTCGTGGAAGTGCATCCCGCCGATGCCACCCGGCTGGGGCTGCAGGCCGCCGGGCTGGCCTGGGCCGAAAGTGCGCAGGGCAAGGCGTTGCTGCGGGTGCTGATCACCGACCGCGTCGCCCCGGGTCAGATTTTCGCGCCCATCCACTGGACCGCCGAAACCGCCTCGCAGGGCCGTATCGACGCGCTGGTGGCCCCGGTGGTGGACCCGGTGTCGGGGCAGCCGGAAAGCAAGGGCAGCGCCGCGCGGCTGACCCCCTATGCGCCTGCATGGTTCGGCTATGCGGTGTCGCTGGCCGAACCGGCGCCCGAGACGACCTATTGGGCCAAGGCGCGGGTGCGCAAAGGCTGGCAGGTCGAACTGGCCCATGACACCGTGCCCGAGGACTGGGAAGGCTTCGCCCGCGCCCTGTTCGGCGTGCCCGCGACCGCGCTGGCGGTGATGGTTCAGGACGCGGCGCGCGGATCGGCCCGGCTGGCCTTTGTCGACAACGGCCGGGTGCTGGCCAGCCTGTTCGCCGGTCCCGACCCGATTGCCGTATCGCGCAGCCATGTGGCGGGACAGATCGGCGATCCGGCCCTTCCGAACCTGCTGAGCGGCATGCCCGGCGCCGATCAGCCCGACCCCGGCGCCGTGCTGTGTTCGTGCCTGAATGTGGGGGTCAACACCATCCTGCACGCCATCGAAACCCAGGGCATGATGCAGGTCGCCCAGATTTCCGAAGCGCTTGGCGCGGGCAGCAGCTGCGGGTCGTGCCGGCCTGAAATCCAGGCCCTGATCGACAGCCGCCGTCCCGGACTGGCCGCAGAATGACGCTGGCGGCACATGTCCGCACGCTGGGCCGCGGCCCCGGCCGGTCGCGCAACCTGACGCGCGAAGAAGCCTGCGATGCCATGGCCGAAATCCTGACCGGCCAGGCGGCGCCGGAAGCGGTGGGCGCGTTACTGATGCTGATGCGGTTCCGGGGCGAAAGCCCGGCGGAACTGGCAGGGTTCGTCGACGCGCTGCGCCCCACCCTGCCCGTCTGGGACGGCGCGCCGCCCGCCATCGACTGGCCCAGCTATGCCGCGGGCCGGTCGCGCGGATTGCCATGGTTCCTGCTCTCTGCCCGGCTGCTGGGTGAAGCCGGCTTGCCAGTGCTTCTGCATGGGGCGCGGGCCAGCGATGACGCCGACGATGCCTTTGAATTGATGCTGCAGGCCGCCGGGATCCCCCTCGCGCGCCATGGCGACGCGGATGCGCGGCGCTATCTGACGGAACACGGGGTGGCCTTCCTGCCGCTGCGTGCCCTGTCGCCCAAGGCGGTCGGCCTTCTGCGCCTGCGCGAGGTTCTGGGCCTCCGGTCCGCGATCAACACCGTGCTGCGGATCATGAACCCCGCCGGTGCCGCCTGTTCGGTTCAGGGGGTCTTTCATCCGCCCTACCGCGCCCTGCAACGGGATGCCTGCGCGCTGCTGGGCCAGCCCGCCAGCCTGGTTCTGAAAGGCGGCGGCGGAGAGTTCGAACGCCACCCCGGCAAGGAAATCGCCCTCTTCGGCCAGCGCGCCGGTGCAGGCTGGGACGACCGCACGCCCGCGCTGCTGGACGAAGCCAGCCTGCGGCTGAAGGACGGCCCGGCAGACGACACCAATCCCGCGGCCCTGTCCGCCCTGTGGTCCGGCGATCTGCACGATCCCTTTGCCGAAGCCATCGTGACCGGCACCACGGCGGTGGCCCTGCTGGCCAAGGGCCGAGCCGGGTCCGTGGCCGAAGCCGATGCCCAGGCGCGTGCCCTGTGGACCGCCCGCAATACCGCCCACGCCGCCAGCCCCGTCTGCTGACAGGAGATCCGCGATGAAGACCTTTCCAATGTTCCTGCGTATGGAAGACCGCACCGTCGTCATCGTCGGCGGCGGCGAACAGGCCGCGCAAAAATCGCGGCTCATCCTGAAAACCTCGGCCCGGCTGGTGCTGTGCGCGCCGGAGCTTGATCCCGAACTGGCCGATCTGGTGGCCGACGGCAAGGCGCAGCACGACCCTGCCCCCGTGACTGCCGCGCGGTTCGACGGCGCAGCGCTGGCCTTCATCGCCACCGGCTGCCCGGGCATGGATGCCGCGCTGGCCGATCTGGCGCGCGCCGCCCGCGTGCCGGTGAATGTCGTGGACCAGCCCGATCTCTGCGACGCCTATACACCGTCGCTGGTGGATCGCGACCCGGTGGTGGTGGCCATCGGCACCGAAGGCACGGCGCCGGTGCTGGCGCGGCAGATCAAGTCGCGGATCGAAACCATGCTGGAGCCGCAGCTGGGCGGGTTCGCCGCGCTGGCCGGGCGCCTGCGCGGCGCGGTGGCGCGGTCGGTCCCCCGGGAAAATCGCCGGGCCTTCTGGCGGTGGGCCTTTGCCGATGCGCCCCGGCGCCTGCATGCTGACGGCGCGGAGCGCGAGGCCGCCCGGCTGCTGAAGGCCGCGATTGCCGAAGGCGGGGCACCGGACGACACCCGAACCGGCGCCATCGCGCTGGTCGGCGCGGGGCCCGGCGCGGCAGATCTTCTGACCCTGCGCGCGCTGCGCAAATTGCAGGAGGCCGACGTCATTTTCTATGACCGGCTGGTCGATCCGGCGGTGCTGGAACTGGCCCGGCGGGACGCGGAGCGGGTGTTTGTCGGCAAAGCCGTGGGCGCCTGCGCCTGGCCTCAGGACCGGATCAACGCCGTCATCGTCGCCGCCGCCCTGCAGGGGCGCAACGTGGTGCGGCTGAAAGGCGGCGATCCCAGCATGTTCGGGCGCGCGGAAGAAGAACTCGCCGCCGCGCGCGCCGCCGGCGTGTCCGTGGACATCGTGCCCGGTGTGACGGCGGCCAGCGCGGCGGCGGCCAGCCTCGGCCGGTCGCTCAGCGAACGCGGCGTCAGCGACCGGGTGATCTTTGCCACCGCCACCGGCGTGGGCGGCGGCGCGGTCCAGTCGCTGGGCGATCTGGCGCGGCCGGGCACCGCGCTGGCGATCTATATGGGCGCCGCAAAAGCGCCAGCTATCGCGGCAGACCTGCTGGATCTGGGGCTGGGCTCCGACCACCGGGTCGATATTGTCTGCAACGCCTCGACCCCGCACGAAACCCGGCTCAGCCCGACGCTGTCAGACCTGTCTGAGGGATGTTTTTCGGACCGGATCACCAATCCGGCGGTCATTCTGGTGACCGTGCCCAAAGACGCCCGGCCGCACGCTGCGCTTCCCTTGGTGCGGGTCGGCGCCGTCGCCTGACCTGCGGACTGGTCGAAAGTCGACACCCCCCGACTCAGGCCGTGCGGCGAGTATCGCCGCGCCGAATGAATTCCTGCGACAGCAGCGGGCCTGCCATTCGCTAGGACGCCTGCCGGACCCACAAAGCTGCAGGCCGCCAAGGCCGGAACGGGGCGTGTCCCAACCCTTCAGCAAACGCCCCTGGGGAGGCGGATGACCAGACACCGCTGCTGCCCTGCCCCGGATCGCCAAGCCGCAGCCTGCCAAAAGACAGGCGCGTCCGCTCAGGCCCGCGACAGTTCCGTGAACACGTGATGGGCGATCCGCGACCGTCTCAACCCCATCGCGGTCAATTCTGCATCCGACAAGGCATGCAGTTCATCGACCCGAAGAGCGAAATCGGTGGAATCGGAGATCCGGTCGACCATTTCCGCCAAGGCGCGCAAGGGCGCTGCCAGAAAATGTTCCGTTTCCGCGGACGGTTCAGCCAAGCATGTCATTCAGGAAACTCCTGTAGATGTTACAAGCGTTTCCTCCCTGCTGCTTAGCTAGTGATTATGCTGCAGTGCAGCAATACCGGTTTCCTCAACCCGGCCATGCGCCCTCTGCAGGGCTTCACCGGGTCAAAACAGAAAATATCTTTGTGCCATAGGCAGTTCCGCCGCGGGCTCACAGGTCAGCAATTCACCGTCGGCGCGGACCTCATAGGTTTCCGGGTTGACCTCGATCAGCGGGGTGGCATTGTTCATCACCATATCCGCCTTGCTGATCGATCTTGTGTTGCGCACGGCCACCGTGTCTTTCGACAATCCCAACGCCGCGCCGATCCCGTCCGCCTGCGCTGCCGCGCTGACGAAAATCACCGCCGATTTGTGCACCGACCCGCCATAGGCCCCGAACATGGGCCGGGTATAGACGGGCTGCGGCGTGGGGATCGAGGCATTTGGATCGCCCATCTGCGCGCAGGCAATGGTGCCGCCCAGCATCACGATTTCCGGTTTCACCCCGAAAAAGGCCGGGTTCCACAGCACCAGATCGGCGCGCTTGCCGACCTCGATCGACCCGATCTCAGAGCTCAGCCCATGGGCAATCGCCGGGTTGATGGTGTATTTGGCCAC
>JAGQRU010000044.1 GCA_020425105.1 Paracoccaceae bacterium | reverse complement strand
GCGCCGCTGGAATTCGCCGACCATCTGGGCATGCCGCTGGTCGAAGGCCTGACCTTCGCGCACAACACCCTGCGCGGCGTCGGGCTGCGCGATCAGTTGAAGATCGGCGCCTCGGGCAAGCTGGTGACATCGTTTTCGATCCTGAAAATGATGGCGATCGGGGCTGACTGGGCCAATTCCGCGCGCGGCTTCATGATGGCGGTGGGCTGTATTCAGGGGCAAGCCTGCCACACCAACCATTGCCCTGTCGGGGTCGCGACCCAGGACCCGCTGCGCCAGCGCGCGCTGGACGTGGCCAGCAAATCCGAACGGGTGGCGCGGTTCCATGCCAACACGCTGCATGCGGTGGCCGAAATGACCGGCGCGGCGGGACTGGAACATCCGAGCCACTTCCAGCCGAACCACCTGCTGATCCGGGAAAGCGACCGCAAGATGGTCACCGGGGAT
Organism: Paracoccaceae bacterium; assembly: GCA_020425105.1. Lineage (GTDB taxonomy): Bacteria > Pseudomonadota > Alphaproteobacteria > Rhodobacterales > Rhodobacteraceae > Meridianimarinicoccus. The sequence goes on along the minus strand of JAGQRU010000044.1, from coordinate 1,595 downwards.
GAGGTTTATCCCTATCTGCCCGAAGGGTTCCTGCTGAACGATATCGAAAGCCACAAGCTCGAATACGGCTACCGCATGCGCTGGAGCCGGTCCGCCGCCGACAGCTTTCAACCCTTCGACGTGCTTTACTGACACGCCCAAGGCACCACGCGACACAAGGCAAAGACACACCGCCATGCCCGAGATCACCCGTTACGATCCCCTGTCCGACGCCGACTGGCCGGCCGAAATCGCCGATATGCGCGATGGCTTTGCCGGTGGACTGAACGTCTATCGGACCATGGCGCACCATCCGGCGCTGCTGCGCGCCTGGGCGGATTTGCGCGAACATGTGGTCAACCGGTCCGCCCTTGGCCGCGACCTGCTGGAGGTCGTCATCCTGCGGACCGGTTTCCGGCTGGGATCCGCGTATGAGTGGTCCCAGCACATTCAGCGGGCCCGGAAATACGGCCTGACCGACGCCCGCATCCTGTCGCTGCGCGGGCCGGTCGATGGGATGACCGCCGAGGATGCCCTGCTGGCCGGAGCGGTGGACGAGCTGTTCGTCAACGCCCGCCTTGCCGCCGAGATAAGCGCAGCCATCGTGGCGCGCTTCGGCAAGGAGGCCCTGTTCGACCTGATCGCGACGGTGGGCTTCTATTCGACGCTTGGCTTTATCCTGAATTCATTCGACACCCCGCTGGACGATGACATCGCCGCCGAACTTGCCGCCAATCCGCTGACGGAATGACACGGCATCCTGAGAGTTTCTGCGAAAGGAATGACAATGCGCGACTCTGCGACAGACATCCGGGATCTGCTGAAGGATCCGTCCCTGCTGGTGACCCGGGCCTACTTGGCAGGCGAATGGGCGGACGCCGATGACGGCGCCACGTTCGCGGTCACCAATCCGGCGCGCGGCGACACCATTGCCGAGGTGGCCGACGTAACCAGAGCCGAAACCGCGCGGGCCATCGACGCGGCCTATGCGGCGCAAAAGGACTGGGCCACCTGGACCGGCAAGGAACGCGCCGCCGTGCTGCGCCGCTGGTTCGACCTGATGGTGGCGCATGCCGACGATCTGGCAATCATTCTGACCGCCGAACAGGGCAAACCCCAGGCCGAAGCGAAGGGCGAAATCCTGTATGGGGCGTCGTTCATCGAATGGTTCGCGGAAGAAGCGAAACGGTCCTATGGCGAAACGATCCCGGGCCATCAGCGCGACAAGCGGATCACGGTGATCAGCCAGCCCATCGGCGTTGCCGCGTCGATCACGCCCTGGAACTTCCCCAACGCCATGATCGCCCGCAAGGCCGCGCCCGCCCTTGCCGCGGGCTGCGCCTTCGTTGCCCGCCCGGCCACCGAAACGCCGCTTTCGGCGCTTGCGCTTGGGGTGCTGGCCGACCGCGCGGGGATTCCCAAGGGCATTCTGTCAGTCCTGCCATCGTCGCACGCGTCGGATATCGGCAAGGAATTCTGCGAAAACCCCAAGGTGCGCAAGCTGACCTTCACCGGGTCCACCGGCGTGGGCCGGACCCTGCTGCGTCAGGCCGCCGATCAGGTGATGAAATGTTCGATGGAGCTTGGCGGGAACGCGCCGTTCATCGTCTTCGACG
>JAGQRU010000327.1 GCA_020425105.1 Paracoccaceae bacterium | reverse complement strand
CGCGGCTATGCGCCGGTGACCCTGTGCCGGGCCTGCGGGCAACAGGTGGGATGCGATCACTGCGATGCGCGGATGGTCGAACACCGGTTCCAGAAACGCCTGATCTGCCATCAATGCGGCGACAGCCGGCCGATCCCCGAAGCCTGCCCGTCTTGTGGCGCCGAAGGCAAGCTGGCGGCGGTAGGGCCTGGGGTGGAGCGGCTGGCCGAAGAAGCCATCGCCGCCTTTCCGGACGCGCGGGTCGCGGTGCTGTCGTCGGATCTGTTCGGGTCCGCGCGCGCCTTGAAAGCTCAGATCGAAGCAATCGCCGGCGGTGAGGCCGATATCGTCGTCGGCACACAGCTTGTGGCCAAGGGGCATAATTTTCCGCTGCTGACCCTTGTCGGTGTGATCGACGCCGATCTGGGATTGCAGGGGTCGGATCTGCGCGCGGCCGAGCGGACGTTTCAGCTGATGCGTCAGGTCGCGGGCCGCGCCGGGCGGGCCGACAAGCCGGGTCAGGCCCTGCTTCAGACCTTCCAGCCCGATCACCCGGTGATCCGCGCCATTCTGTCGGGCGAGGACGAAGCCTTTTGGGCGGCAGAGGCGGAAGAGCGTCGCGCCCTCTCCATGCCGCCATTCGGGCGCATGGCCGGGATCGTTCTGTCCGGCACCGATCTGCAGGGGGTTTTCGATCTGGGAAACGCCATGGCGCGGCAGAACGGCCCGCTGGCCGCCATCGGGGCGGAGCTTTACGGGCCCGCGCCCGCGCCCATTGCCCGGATCCGGGGCCGTCACCGGGTGCGCCTTCTGGTCAAGGCCGCCCGGGCGGCGCCGCTGCAGGCGGCGGTGGCGCAATGGGTGGGCCAGTTCCGGCTGAAGCCCGATCTGCGCCTGCGCATCGATATTGATCCGCAAAGCTTTCTATAGCCGCGGATGGTCTGTGCGGTGCCGCACAGCGTTTTTGCTCGCGATGCGGAAAGAACGGGCGTAAGGGCGGTTTCATGCGCCTGAATATCCTGCCCTTGCACGAGGCGCCGAACCTGCCGGTTTGGCGCCGCCCCACCACGCTTCTGCTGGTCATGGCCTTCGCCATGCCGGTGGCCTTTGCCACGTGGAATGCGCTTCTGAACAACTTCGTCATCGAGGTGGCGAATTTCGACGGTGCCGATATCGGCACGCTGCACAGTGTGCGCGAAATCCCGGGCTTTCTGGCGGTCGGGGTGATCGCGCTGATCATGGTCATGCGCGAACAGGTGCTGGGGCTGGTGGCGCTGGCGCTGCTGGGCGCGGCCACGGCGGTCACCGCGTGGTTTCCGTCGCTGGCCGGTATCCTGACCATCACCATGCTCAGCTCCATCGGCTTTCACTATTTCGAAACCGTCAACCAGTCGCTGCAACTGCAATGGCTACCCAAGGATCGCGCGCCCAAAGTGCTGGGCTGGCTCGTTGCGGCGGGCTCGGCGGCGTCGCTGGGCGCTTATGGCATTCTGGTGCTGACCTGGGATGCCCTGAACCTGAGCTACAACATCGTCTATCTGGTGTCAGGCGGCCTGACCTTCGGCATCGCCATCTTCTGCCTGCTGGCCTATCCGCAATTCGAAACCCCGCATCCGCAGGTCAAGCGGATGATCCTGCGCAAACGCTATTGGCTCTACTACGCGCTGCAATTCATGGCGGGCGCGCGGCGCCAGATCTTCGTGGTGTTCGCGGCCTTCATGATGGTCGAACGCTTCGGGTTCGAGGTGCATGAGGTGACGGCGCTGTTCCTGATCAACTATCTCGCCAACATGATCTTCGCGCCGCTCATGGGGCGGGCGGTGGCACGGTTCGGGGAGCGTAACGTCCTGGTCTTCGAATATGTGGGGCTGATCGGTGTGTTCCTGGCCTATGGCGGGATCTATTTCTTCGGCTGGGGCGTCGTCCTGGCGGCGGCGCTTTATGTCTTGGACCACCTGTTCTTCGCGCTCGCCTTCGCGCTGAAAACCTATTTCCAGAAGATCGCCGATCCCGGGGACATCGCGCCCACTGCGGCGGTGGCCTTCACCATCAACCATATCGCGGCGGTGTTTCTGCCTGCGTTGCTGGGCATTCTGTGGCTGGCGTCGCCGGCGATGGTCTTTGCACTGGCGGCGGGCATGGCTGCGGGCTCGCTGTGTCTGGCCCTGCTAATCCCCCGGCACCCGGAGCCTGGGCACGAAACGGTCTTCGCCCGCTTTCGTTCCGCCCCCGCCGCGGCGGAATAGCGGCGATCACTTCTGCGCGCGGCCGCTTGGTGCCGCGCGGCGGTTGGCCTATCTTCTGACGACACCGCAGAGGAGCCGCCAATGCTGAACCTGTTCCGATCCAAGTCCCAAATGGTCTCCGCCGCCGATGCGCTGCCCGGACGGGCAGAGCCGATCCCGACCGCGGAACGCCATTTCCTGTCGGGCCGCCCCCTGAAAGCGCCGGTGCCCGAAGGCATGGCCGAAGCGATGTTCGGCATGGGCTGTTTCTGGGGTGTCGAGCGGAAATTCTGGCAAGCGCCCGGGATGTGGCTGACCATGGTCGGGTATGCCGGGGGCCATACCCCGAACCCCACCTATCAGGAGGTCTGTTCGGGGCGCACCGGTCACAATGAGGTGGTGCGGGTGATCTTCGACCCGGCGGTGATCGCCTATGACGGGCTGCTGAAGCTGTTCTGGGAAGGCCACGATCCCACCCAGGGCATGCG
>JAGQRU010000009.1 GCA_020425105.1 Paracoccaceae bacterium | reverse complement strand
ATCAGGTCCGACTGGCGCGGCGACGCGCGCGGCGCGGTCCCAAACCGTTCCAGATCGTATCGCGGCATGGCCGAATGCATCATCTCGACCGCGCAACAGGCCAGACCGAATGTCATCCAGTGCAACGACCCGGTGCGCGCCCAGTTGATGATGTCTTCGGTCGACGTCAGCAGGAAACCCTTGTCCTGCAATTCCTTGTTCAACGCCTGCGTTGCGACTTCGCGGTCAGGACCGGCGGAGTTGGCTGCCGTGCTTACTCCCATTCCAGGGCCCCTTTCTTCCATTCATAGGCAAAGCCGATGGTCAGCACGCCCAGGAAAACCATCATCGACCAGAACCCCACGGTACTGATGTCCTTGAAGGCCACCGCCCAGGGAAACAGGAACGCAACTTCCAGATCGAAGATGATGAACAGGATGGACACCAGATAGAACCTGACGTCGAATTTCATCCGCGCATCGTCGAATGCGTTGAACCCGCATTCATACGCACTGACCTTTTCAGGATCCGGATTGCGTACCGCCAAGACCGCAGCAGCCAGGATCAGAACCAGCCCGAGCGCGATGGCTATCCCCAGAAACACCAGGATCGGCAGATACTCACGAAGCAAGTCGTCCATTCCGGATCGCCTCCCAGAACCCATTTCGATGTCTATGTCTTTGCACTTACTCTTCCATTTTGGGGCGGTCAACTCGCCAAGAGCACTACTTTCTGATTAATATCTTTTGTTTTCAGGGCGTTGTGGATTTTTGCGCAGCGTGAGCGCCGTAATGACGCAGCGGGTTGGCAAATCCGCTTGCTCCGACCATCGCGCGATTGCTTCCGCATGCGCGCAACGCGCCATGGTTGACAGGTTAAGCTGTGAGGGAAATGGTTAATTAACCCTACGTCGCCCGGAGGTCACAATGAGCCCGCTCATCGGCATTGCCGTCAACCTGCTGCCAGAACTGGCCAAGCGCCTGACCAAAGGGGCAAAACCCCAGACGCAGGATATGGTGGTCTCCATCGTGCGCGAGGTTTTGAAAACCGACGATCCGCAAGAGGCCGCCATTCGCGCGGCAGACCCCGCGCTTTCGGGGGAATTGCGCATCCGTCTGGCCGAGATCGAGGCCGAAGCCGCCCGTCAGGAACAGGCCGCCGAGGAGGCCGCGCGTCAGGCGCAGATCGAAACGCTGCGGATCGAGATGGAATCCATCGCCCAACAGCGGACCGACGAGCTGACCGAACTGGAAAAACGCCTGTCGGACAAACAGGATGCCCGTTCGACCATGCTGGGGCTGCAGAAGGAAGGCAGCGCGCTGGCATGGGGGCCGGTGGCCGTGTCGCTGGTGGTCGTGGTCGGTTTCTTCGCCACGCTGCTCTATCTGATTTATCTGGTCCGGAGCGGCATGGGCGCAAATCCCAGCCCCGCCGATCAGATGGTTCTGCAGATCGTCAATATCGCGGTCGGCGCATTGACGGCGGGCTTTGCGACGGTGGTCAGCTTCTGGCTGGGATCATCCGACGGATCGCGGCAGAAAGATATCAAGGCGGTGCATGCCCAGACCGCGGTGGCGCAGATGCAGCGTGAAAACGCGCAAACCACCCGGGACATCGTGTCGGAGCAAAGCCGCCAGACCGCCGCGCTGCTTGACCGGGTCGCGGCGCAACCGGCCATGACCGCCGCCGTCATCGACGGCGCGCCCAAGGCCAAGGACGCCCGGCAGTTCACCAAATGCCTCGACATCATCTTCATGAACGAAGGCGGCTTTGCCGATCATCCCGAAGACCCGGGCGGGGCGACCAACATGGGCATCACCCACAAGACGCTGGCGGCATGGCGCGGCGCGCCGGTCACCGTTGAAGACGTGCGCAACCTGACCCGCGACGAGGCGGGCGAGATCTATCGCGCGAATTACTGGAATGCGCTGAACTGCGACGGGCTGCCGGCGGGCGTGGATCTGGTGGTGTTCGATTTTGGCGTCAACGCCGGGGTGCGGCGGGCGGCCAAACTGCTGCAGAAGGTCGTCTTCGTCGAACAGGACGGCCAGATCGGGCAGATCACCCTCGGCGCCGCGCGGGCGCTGGAGCCTGAACACGTCATCAACTCGTTCAGCGACGGGCGGATGGAACATTACCGCAGCCTGCCCCATTGGGACACGTTCAAAGGCGGCTGGACCAGGCGCACAAGCGAAACCCGCACCACCGCATTGAACATGGCGGTGTGACTTAGCGGCCCTCGGCCAGCCAGTCGCGGAATTCCAGAACCCGGCGGGCGGTCGTCTCCAGCATGCAGGACGCGCCGATGATGCTGCGCAGGGTGCCTGCAGCGTAACGCTGATACTCCCATGCACATTGAGCGTCGCGATAGGCCAGCCAGGCCCGTTGCGACGCCAGCAGAGCGTTCGCGTTGATCTGACCGCCTCCGGTATCCTCTGCGTCGGCGCGTTCCGCCATGGCCCGCAGGTCCGGCCACAATTCGTTCAGAAGGCCATCCCAGACCGCCGCTTCCTGTGCCAGACAAGTGACTTCGCCCGCCGTGCTGTCATCGCCGGATGCAGCCTTGCAGGTGTCATAGTGCAGATAGATGCAGCGTTCTGCCTCGGTCTTGTCCAGGCTTTCCATCAGGCACTCTTGCAGCGGATCGGCAAAGGCGCCCGCGCTGCAAAGCGCGGCCATCGCCGCCGGTATCAGCACACGGAACATCACGCGGCCCCCTGACTGGCAGCGGTCCTGTTGCCCGGCTGAAGCAGCGCGATCTCAGCCCGCACGATGCGGGCGATCCGCGCGCAATCCTCCAGCGAAAAGGTCAGCGGCAAGCGCATGTCCAGCAGCCCCGCCAACACGCGGTCGGTCTTCGGCAGGACGGAGGGCTCCGCATAGCCCCAATGGTCGTAGCGCGACGTAAACCCGGCCGGGCGCGGGGCGCCAAACCATTTCAACTCCACCCCGCGCCCCTTGCAGGCCAGAACAAAGGCCGAAATTGCCGGCCCGGACCAGTCCGGCAGGCAAAACTGGATCGACGACCCAACGAAGGCCTCGGCCGCGGGGCGCGCGATCAGCCTCAGCCCGGGCGTCCCGCGCAGGCCGTCCTCGATCGCCCGATAACGCTCGGTCCAGGCGCGGCAATTGTCGTCGAGCCGAACCAGCTGCGGGCGCAGGATTGCGGCGCGCAGATGATCCATGCGGCAGGACATGTTGGGCAAGGCCGCCGGATTGTCTGGATAGGCGGTCCGGTCAGGCCCCGCCGGGTGGCGGTCGAAGAACATGTAGGACCCCGACAGCAGCGTGGCCCGGGCCATCAACTCTGCATCATCGCTGATCAGCAGCCCGCCCTCGCCGGAATTCATGTGCTT